>JAAYZP010000005.1 GCA_012514785.1 Propionibacterium sp.
GGAGGAGGTCGTAGGCCTCGCCGATGACCTGCATGTCGGCGTACTCGATGCCGTTGTGGACCATCTTCACGAAGTGGCCGGCGCCGTCGGCACCGATGTAGGTGCAGCAGGGTTCGCCGTCGACGTGCGCGGAGATCTTCTCGAACATGGGGCCGAGGCGGTCGTAGGACTCGCGCGAGCCGCCGGGCATGATCGAGGGGCCCCAGAGCGCGCCCTCTTCGCCACCGGAGACGCCGACGCCGACGAAGTGCAGGCCGCGCTCCTTCAGTGCGGCCTCGCGACGGCGGGTGTCGTGGAAGAGCGTGTTGCCGCAGTCGACGATGATGTCGCCCTCGTCCATGCGCTCGGCGAGCTGCTCGATGACGGCGTCCGTGGCGGCGCCGGCCTTGACCATGATGATCGCGACGCGCGGCTTCTGCAGCGAAGCGACGAAGTCGTCCATCTCGACCGCGGGGATGAATTCGCCTTCATCGCCGCCGCCGTGCTTCTCGAAGACCGCTTCGGTGGGGCCGGTGCTGCGGTTGTGGATGGCAACCTTGTAGCCGTTGCGGGCGAGGTTGCGGGCGAGGTTCGAGCCCATGACGCCCATGCCGGTGACACCGATGTCTGCAGAGGCGGGGGTGGGAGTGGGGAGAGCCATGTTCCATCCTTTGAATTGATGAGGTCTGTTTGGTGGGTACAAGCTTTGTAGCTTCTGACCCGTTCCGAGTGATGTTGCCAATACTTGCTTGCCGGGGGTGGGAATTGCCGATGTTCCTTGCCGGTTACGCCGCCAGGGCGAATCGAGCGTGGAAACTATGGGCAACTTTGCCACCGTAGGCTTGAAACTTGATTCGCTAATACCGTACCGCGCCCCAGATAGGCTTGGCGCACAAAGGAGTGAATGTCCATGGTGGACCTGAAAGCACAGCCCTTCAACCTCGACGACGAAGCCGTCGCCTGGGTGAACGAGACCATCGCCGGCATGTCCGACGAGGAGAAGATCGGACAGCTGTTCGTGAACATGGGTTCCGAACGCACCGAGGAGTACCTCACCGGGGTGCTCAGCGAATACCACATCGGAGCCGTGCGCTACCAGCCCGGCCCCGCCGCCGACGTCTGGGAACAGAACAACATCCTGCAGACGCATTCGAAGATCCCGATGCTCATCGCCGCCAACACCGAGGCCGGCGGTAACGGCGCAGCCACCGACGGCACCTACGTCGGCTGGGAAGCGAAGATCGCCGCCACCGGCGACACGAAGTACGCCTACGAACTCGGCCGGATCTCCGGCATCGAGGCGGCCGCCGTCGGCTGCAACTGGTCGTTCGCGCCCATCGTCGACATCTACCGCAACTGGCGCAACCCGATCGTCTCCCGCCGCACCTGGGGCGAGGACACCGATCTCGTGCTCGAGATGAGCCTCGCCTATATGAAGGGCATCCAGGAGTCCGGCATCGCGCCGGCCGCCAAGCACTGGCCCGGTGACGGCATCGACGAGCGTGACCAGCACCTCTCGCACGCCCCGAACTGGCTCACCACCGACGAGTGGGACGCCACCTTCGGCAAGCTCTACAAGGGCCTCTTCGACGCAGGCCTGCCGTCCATCATGACCGGCCACATCGCGCTGCCGTCGTACCAGAAGCACTTCAACCCCGACATGACGGACGAGGACATCCTCCCGGCCACGATCTCCAAGGAGATCAACACCCAGCTGCTGCGCGAGAAGCTCGGCTTCAACGGCGTCGTCGTCACCGACGCGACGCACATGGTGGGGCTCACCGGCGCCGGCAAGCGCTCGGACCTCCTCCCGATGTCCATCGAGGCCGGCTGCGACCTGTGGCTGTTCTTCAACGACCCGGACGAGGACTTCAACTGGATGATGGAGGGCTGGAAGAGCGGCAAGCTCTCCGACAAGCGCCTCCATGAGGCGCTCCAGCGCATCCTCGGCATGAAGGCCATGCTCGGCCTGCACAGCAAGCCGGGCAACGAGCTCCTGGAACCGAAGGAGGAGGCGCTTAAGAAGATCGCCCTGCCCGAGCACCAGAAGATCGCCGAGGAGGTCGCCGACCGCGCGATCGCCCTGGTGAAGAACAAGCAGCCCGAGAACCTCCCGATCTCGACGGAGAAGTTCCCGCGCATCCTGGTGGTGCCGATCGGTGCCGCGCCGAGCCCGTTCGCGATGATGGCGGAAGGGGCGGGTGACCATCCTGCCGACGTCTTCGCCGAGAAGCTGCGGGAGCGCGGCTACAAGGTGGACCGCTACGAATCCCAGCTCGACAAGGTCAAGGGCAAGTCCCCCGACGAGGTCCGCAAGATCCTGGGCGACGCCTACGGCGGCAAGTCCCCGATCTCGGACCTCACGGACAACTACGACATGGTGCTGTCCGTGGCCAACGTCGTCGGTATCGGACAGGCCATCGAGCGCCCGTACTGGCCCGGCACGAAGGGCACGCTCGACATGCCGTGGTACGTCCACGAGCTGCCGACGATCCTCGTCTCGACGGCCTCGCCCAACGTCCTGCCCGACATGCCGCAGGTGAAGACCTACGTCAGCGCCTTCGACGACAAGGACTTCAACATCGACATCATCATCGACAAGCTCGAGGGCAAGAGCGAGTTCCACGGCACGCCGGCGAACGAGATGTTCGTCTTCCCTGACACCCACATCTGATCGGAGCAATTGAACACAATGACTGAAGACGCAAAGCGCCCGGAGCGGGCGCAGGCACTGGTGGACTTCCAGGCCGAGAAGGACTTCTTCATCGGCATCGACTCCGACGGCTGCGCGATGGACGCCATGAACATCAAGCACCAGGAGTGTTTCACCCCGTCGTACATCAAGTACTTCAACCTGCAGGGCGCGTCGTCGCTCGTGCGGGAGACGGCGCTGTTCGTCAACCTGTACTCGACGACGCGCGGGCTGAACCGCTGGCGGGCGCTCGCCCGGGTCTTCGAGCTGCTCAAGCAGCGGCCCGAGGTGCTCGAGCGCGGGGTGAAGATCCCCGAGGGCAAGGAGCTGCAGAAGTTCCTTGATTCGGGCTATCCGCTTTCGGACCAGGGGGTGGCGGCGTTCGCGGCGGAGCACCCGTCGGAGGAGATCCAGCAGTGCATCGAGTGGGGCAACGGGGTCAACGAGCTCATCGCGTGGATGGTGCACGGTGCTGCGCCGTTCCCCGGTGCGCGTGAGGCGATCCAGGCCATGCAGGAGAAGGTGGACACGATCGTCGTCTCCGCCACCCCGGTGGACGCACTCGAGCGCGAGTGGAACGAGCACGACCTGGCGAAGTACATGAAGGTCATCGCCGGCCAGGAGATGGGCTCCAAGGCGGAGCACGTGCGCTGGGGTGCGAAGGGCAAGTACGCCGACAACGACAAGATCATGCTGATCGGCGACGCCCCGGGCGACCGTGACGCGTCGTTCCAGGAGGGCGTGCTGTTCTTCCCGATCAAGCCGGGCTACGAGCGGGAGTCGTGGGCGCAGTTCAAGGACGAGGCCCTCGGTAAGTTCCTGGACGGCACCTACCGCGGTGCGTACCAGGACCGCCTGGTGGCGGAGTTCGAGGCCCTGCTGCCGGAGAAGCCCACCTGGCAGACGGTCTGAGGGAGCCTTCCTCGCTTAGGAGTGAGCCCAGCTACCGGTTCCGGTAGCTGGGCTCACTGCTTGCGCAAATCGAGACCCCGGGCCGTGCGCAATCTCACTTGTTGACCAGCTGTTTCCGAGCCGGCTAGGAGTGATGGTTCGAAAGGGGGCAACTTCGGGTCGCTTCCCCCACGGGACCTGCGATCCGACTAGCCTCAAGAAGGTGACTTATTCATCGCACCGAAATAAACCGGTCCCACGCCGCAGTCTCCTGCAACTGGGCGGGCTCGGCGCGCTGAGCCTCGCCGGCGCCGCGTGCACGTCGGCCGACGGGCCCGTCGCCCTGCCGCAGGACGCCGCCCGCGGCGAACCGTCGCAGGGCGGCACGCTGCGCATCGCGCGCCCCGCCAACTCCCGGGCCGAAACCCTGCACCCCGCGGCCTCGCTGTCCGCCTACGAGTATCTGGGAGCCCTCTACAACCGCCTCGTCAAGCTCGACGAGGCAGGCGTACCGGTGCCGGACCTCGCCACCGATTGGGAGGTCAGCGACGACGCGATGCTCTGGACGTTCCGGATGCGCGACGGCGTCGAGTTCCACGACGGGCGTCCGTTCACCGCCTCCGACGCGGCCTACACGCTCGCGCAGATCCTCGACCCCGACCTCGGCTCGCCCCAGCTGGGCGTGCTCGCGCCGGTGATGTCGGCCTCCGGGCTCAGGGTGCAGGACCCGACGACGCTGGTCATCGAGCTCGACTCCCCGCACTCGGATCTCCCGTCGCTGCTGTCGGCGTACCAGTGCTACGTCATCCCCGACGGCTCCGGCGGCGAGATCGGCGCCACCGGCATCGGCACCGGCCCGTTCCGGCTCGACACCTTCCGCGCCGGCGGACGCGGGCGCGTGCTCGCCTACGACGACCATTTCGCGGGCCGGCCCGTCGTCGACGAGATCGAGTTCTACTCCGTCCAGGACACCCAGGCCCGCACCAACGCGCTCATCGCCGGCCAGGTGCACCTGCTCTCGCAGAGCAACCTCGACTTCGCCAGCGCGCAGGTGGTGGAGGCCTCCGCCAAGGCCACCATCGCGCGCGTCGAGAACGGCCAGTGGTACACGATCCCGACGCTCGCCACCAGCCCGGAGTTCTCCGACGTGCGCATCCGGAAGGCGCTCAAGCTGGCCTACGACCCGGCCCGGATCCTCGCCGTCGCCGCCCAGGGCAACGGCGTGATCGGCAACGACAACCCGGTGCTCCCCACCGACGCCGCCTACCTCGACCTGCCGCACGAGCGCGACCCCGACCGCGCCCGCGCGCTGCTCGCGGAGGCGGGGCACCCGAACGGCTTCTCCTTCGACCTCTCCACCTCGGCGCTCGACCCCGTGTTCACCCCGATGGCGGTGTCGTTCGCCAACACCGTCCGCGACGCCGGCTTCGACGTGAGCGTGCGCAACGAGTCGGCCGACTCCTACTACACCGAGGTCTGGATGCAGAAGCCGGCGATGGTGACCTATTGGTTCACCGGCCGCCCCGTCGACCAGCTGCTCAACCAGATCTTCCGCTCCGGCAGCTCCTACAACGAGTCCGCCTGGTCCAACGAGCAGTTCGACTCCGTGCTCGACGCGGCCCGCGCCGAGGTGGACCCGGATCGTCGCATCCAGCACTACCAGGACGCGCAGCGGCTCATCGTCGAGGAGGGGGCGACCATCACCCCGATGTTCGCCGACCGCCTCGTCGGCATCTCCCGCGACGTCGTGAACTACCACGAACACGGCTTCGAGTTCGACTACATCAACATCGGATTGAGGTGACCTGATGCTACGGATGATCCTCATCAGGCTCGGCACCGCGGTGCTGACCGTCCTGCTCGCCGCCACCCTCGTGTTCCTCGCCATCCAGGCGCTGCCCGGCGACGTCGCCCAGCAGGTGCTCGGCCAGGACGCCACGCCCGCCGCGGTGGAGGCCATGCGCGAGCAGCTGGGCCTCGACCGCCCCGTCTGGGTCCGCTACGGCGAATGGCTCCTCGGCCTCGTCACCGGCGACTTCGGCACCTCGCTCGTCACCGGCGAGGCCATCGCCCCCGAGCTCGGCATCCGGCTGCGCAACACGCTGATGATCGCCGTCCCGACGTTCATCCTCGGCGTCGCGCTCGCCCTCTACCTCGGGCTCGTCGCCGGCCTGAACCGAGACAAGACCCCCGACCGCGTCGCCTCCGGCATCGCGCTGGTGGGCATGTCGATCCCCGAGTTCGTCACCGCCACCCTCGGCGTGCTGCTCGTGGCCGTGACCTTCCCGATCCTGCCGGCCGTGGTGATCGACGGGGACCAGGCGAGCGTCGTCGAGCTGCTGCCCGCGACGATCCTGCCGATCATCGTGCTCACCATCTCGATGACCGCCTACATCCTGCGCATGACACGTACCGGCGTGATCGACGCCATGGCGTCGGAGTTCGTCGTCACCGCCGAGCTGAAGGGCGTGCGTCGCCGCGACGTCGTCCTGCGGCACGCGCTGCCCACCGCGATCCTGCCCACCCTCAACGTGCTGGCGATCAACGTGGCCTGGCTGATCGGCGGCGTCGTCGTCGTGGAGGCCGTGTTCAACTATCCGGGCCTGGGCTCCTACATGATCGAAGCGGTCCACAACCGGGACCTTCCGGTGATCCAGTCCGTGGCGGTCGTCACCGCCATCATCTACTCCCTGGCCAACCTGGCGGCCGACGTCGGCGCAATGCTGCTCGATCCCCGCCAGCGCACCAGGCAGGAGGCGTCATGAGTACCGAAGCCAAGACCAGCGAAGTCCTCGACAGCCCCACCGAGCCGAAGCAGAAGCGCCTCCGCTTCGGCGGCAACGGCACCCTGATCTTCGGGCTGGTCCTCATCGGCCTGCACCTGCTGATCGCGCTGCTCGCGCCGGTCCTGACGTCGCACAACCCCTACATCAGCGACCCCGACGCCGCGCTCTACGGGCCGAGCGCCACCCACCTGCTCGGCACCGACCAGTACGGCCGCGACGTGCTCGCCCGCACCCTGTACGGCGGGCGGTACGCGCTGCAGGTGACGTTCATCGCCACGACGATCACCGTCGCGATCGGCTCGGCGCTCGGCATCCTGTGCGCCCACCTCGGCGGCTGGTTCGACATGGTGATCATGCGGCTCATCGACGCCATCCTCGCCATCCCCTCGATCCTGGCGCTGCTGGTGGTGGTCACCGTCTTCGGCAACTCGATCCCCGTGATCGTGTTCGCCATCACCATCGTCTACACACCGGCGGTCACGCGCGTGGTGCGGGGCGCGGCGATGGCGGTCGTGCCGCTCGACTTCGTCACCGCGGCCAAGGCGCGCGGCGAGTCGGCGTTCGCCGTCGTGCTGCGCGAGATCGTGCCGAACGTGCCCGGCGTGATGCTCGTCGAGTACGCGATGCGCGCCTCCTGGGCGGTGTTGCTGATCTCGACGCTGTCGTTCCTCGGCTTCGGCGCCAACCCGCCGACCCCCGACTGGGGGCTGATGATCTCCGAGGGCCGCATGGCCATGACCGTCGTGCCATGGTCCGTGCTCGCGCCCATCATCGCGCTCTCCACGCTGGTGATCGGGCTCAGCTCGGCCGCCGATGGACTCTCCGGGCGCCTCGGCGTCGACCGACTTTCGAAGGGAGCCTGACATGTCCCCGTTCGTCTCCATCGAGGACCTGGCCATCAGCTACCACACCGGGCCGGGCCGCCCGCCCACGCACGTCGTCCACGACATCAGCCTCGACGTGGACCTGGGCAGCACGCTGGCGATCGTCGGCGAGTCGGGCTCCGGCAAGTCGACGGTGGCCCGCACCCTGCTCGGCTACCTCCGCCCCGGCTCCTTCATCCGCGGCGGCACGGTGCACGTCGACGGCGAGGACGTGTTCGCGCTCAGCGGCTCGGAGCTGCGGGCGCTGCGCGGCGGCACCGTGGCGCTGGTGGCGCAGAACGCCGGCCAGGCGCTGACGCCGTCGATGCGCTGCGGCGCGCAGATCGCCGAGGCGCTCACCGTCCACGGCGGCGCCGCCAGCGAGGAGAAGGTGCACGAGCTTCTGGAGCAGGTGGCGCTGCCCTCGCGGCTCGCGCGCTCCTACCCGCACGAACTCTCCGGGGGGCAGCAGCAGCGCGTCGCCATCGCGATGGCCGTCGCCGCCCGCCCAAAGGTGCTGGTGCTCGACGAGCCCACCACGGCGCTCGACGTCGTCACACAGGCGGGCGTGCTGCGGCTGTTGCGCGACCTCACCGCCGAGCTCAACACCGCCACCCTGCTCGTCAGCCACGACCTCGGCGTCGTAGCCGGCATGGCCGACGACGTGCTCGTCATGCAGGAAGGCCGCAAGATGGAGCACGCGCCGTCCAAGCGGCTGTTCCGGCGCCCGGGCGACGACTACACGCGCATGCTGCTCGCCTCCGCCCCCAGGATCGGCGACGACGGGCTCGTCGAGATCGACGACGACGGCACCCGCCGCATCCGCCCCCGCGCCGAGCTGGGGGACAGCGACGTGATCGTGCGCGGCGAGGACGTCCAGGTCACCTACGGCCGCGGGCCGAAGGCCGTGCGCGCGGTGGCGGGCGTCGACATCGAGGTGAAGCGGGGCGAGGTCGTCGCGCTGGTCGGAGAGTCGGGCTCCGGCAAGTCGACGCTGGCCTGGGCCGTCGCCGGCCTCACCCCGCCCAGCGGCGGGGAGCTCGAGTACCTGGGCGACGTCGCGCTCGAGGAGACCGACGTCGAGCCCACGGCCGAGGAGCGTGACCTGACGCGCCCCGTGCGACGCCGCCCGCTGGGGTTGCGCCGGCGCATCCAGCTGGTGTTCCAGAACGCCGACACCGCGCTCAACCCGCGACTCTCCGTCGGCACCTCCATCAAGCGGCCGCTGCAGTTGTTCAAGACCGCGGCGAAGAGCGACGCGGGGCGGCGCACCGGCGAGCTGCTGGAGCAGGTGGAGCTGCCGGCGGACTTCGCGGGCCGCCTGCCGGGCCAGCTCTCCGGCGGCCAGCGGCAGCGCATCGGCATCGCCCGCGCGCTGGCGGGTGACCCGACGGTCATCATCGCCGACGAGATCACCACCGCCCTCGACGTCTCGGTGCAGGCCAGCGTGCTGCGCCTGCTCGACGACATCCGCCGCGAGGAACAGCTGGCGTGCATCTTCATCAGCCACGACCTCGCCGTCGTGCGCGGCATCGCCGACCGCGTGCTCGTGATGCAGAACGCGCTGGTGGTGGAGGAGGGGCCCACGGAGGCCGTGTTCTCCGACCCGCAGCACCCGTACACGAAGGAGTTGCTCACGGCCACGCTCGTCGCGCCCGCCGGCGCCGACGACGACGCGGGCCCGGAGGACGAGGAATGGATCGCCGTGGACCCGCTCGCGGAGGCGGGCGGGGAGCGGACGTGGCAACCCGATGCGCAGGGCGGCTGGAATAATCACGGGGACGGTCACCGCTCCCGCGCGTGGCTGCCCATCGACTGACCCCGATCGCCTCGAGGAGGCCTGATGCAGCACGTCGCCCCCGACGAACTGCCCCACGAAGTACGGATCATCCACGAATGGATCCTGATGAGCGACGGCGTGCACCTGCACGCGAGGATCTGGCTGCCGGTCACGGACCAGCCGGTGCCCGCGCTGCTGGAGTACCTGCCGTACCGCAAGGACGACTGGACGGAGGGCCGCGACCACGAGCGGCACCCCTGGTACGCCGGCCACGGCTACGCCTCCGTCCGCGTCGACATCCGCGGCACCGGTGATTCCGAGGGCGTCTTCACCGACGAGTACTCGGAGTCCGAGCTGCGCGACGGCGAGGAGGTGCTCGCCTGGCTGGCGGCGCAGTCGTGGTGCACGGGCGACGTCGGGATGTTCGGCATCTCCTGGGGCGGCTTCAACGGGCTGCAGCTCGCCGCCCGCCGCCCGGAGGCGCTGAAGGCGATCGTCACCGTCTGCTCCACCGACGACCGCTACGACAACGACGTGCACTTCGTCGGCGGCTCCGTGCTGGGGATCGACATGACGGCCTGGGCGGGCGCGATGTTCGCGTTCAACTCCCGCCCGCCGGACCCGCTGCAGGTGGGCGACGCGTGGCGAGGAATGTGGCAGGAGCGCCTCGAGGGGCTGGAGCCGCCGGTGGTCGAGTGGCTGTCGCACCAGACGCGCGACGAGTACTGGCGGCACGGTTCGGTGAGCGAGAACTACGCCGACATCGAGATCCCGGTGCTCACCGTGGGCGGATGGTCCGATCCGTACCACGACACGGTGCTGCGGCTCGTCGAACACCTCCCCGGCCAGGTCAAGGGCCTGCTCGGGCCGTGGGCGCACCAGTACCCGGACCGCGCCAACAGCCCCGGCCCCGCGATCGGGTTCCTGCAGGAGACGCTGCGCTGGTGGGACCGCTGGCTGAAGGGCGAGCAGACCGGCGTGGAGGACGACCCGGACCTGCGCGTCTTCGTCGAGGGCTACCGCCCGCCGGCGATGCGCTACGACGACGTGCCCGGCCACTGGATGGCGACGTCGTGGCCCGCGCCCGAGGTCCGCACCCGGCACCACTTCTTCGACCGCGCCTCGGTGCCGGTCGACGGCGGGTGGGCCACGGTGCGCACCCCGCAGCACACGGGCATCGACAGCGGGCGCTTCTTCCCGTTCGGCAACGAGGCGGACCTACCACCCGACCAGCGGGCCGAGGACGGGCGTGCGGTGATCCTCGACAGCGACCCGCTCGACGCCGACCTCACCCTCCTCGGTGCCCCGCGCGCCCTGCTGCACCTCGATGCCGACCGCCCGCGTGGGCAGATGATCGTGCGGATGTGCGACGTCGCCCCCGACGGCTCGTCGCGCCTGCTCGCCCGCGGGGTGCTCAACCTCTCCTCGCGCCAGGGCCGGGATCGCGACGTGCCCTGGGAGCCGGGCGAGGCGGAGACGGTGGAGGTGCCTCTGACGTCGGTGGGCGTCACGGTGCCCGCCGGCCACGTGCTGCGCTTCACGGTCTCGACGACGTACTGGCCCTGGGTGTGGCCGCACGCCGACCTGCTCACCGTGCGCCTGCAGCTCTCGCGCAGCTCGGTGGAGCTGCCGGAGCTGGCGCCGTCGCGGGTGCCGGCAGCCGACGAGGTGACGTTCACGCCGCCGCAGACGATGGCCCCGAAGCCCGCACCCGGGGGAGCGCCCCGGTCGCGGTCCCGGCCCCAGCGCGAGGTGCGCTACGACGTCGAGACGGACACGTGGACGCTCGACGTCGATCCCGGTTACGTGCCGTACAAGCAGGTCGACAACGGGCTCACCTACGAGGAGGACTCGCGCGAGGTCTACCGGATCACAGGCGGGGACCCGACGTCGGCCGTCGCGCTGTCCGACTGGGACATCCGGATGCGCCGCGACGACTGGAACCTGCGCATGGTCACGCACCAGGAGGTCACGGCGACGAAGGAGGCGTTCCGGATCCGCGCGAGCCTGCGCGCGGAGGTCGACGGCGAGGTCATCGTCGAGCGGGAGTGGGACGAAGAGGTGCCGCGCACCGTCGGCTGAGGGTGTGACGTCGGACATTGTGAAGCTGTGCGGCCAGTGAGCAGTACCCGTTCACAAAGTCTCCTCGGGCCCGGCCCTTCCGGATCGACATTGTGAAGCTGTGCGCCCAGTGACCAGCCCCCGTTCACAAAGTCCCAGGGCGACCGGTCAGGGGCAGCGTTCCAGGCCGTCGGCCGTCGCGCGAATCGCGTCGGCGCTGGCACCCGGCGCGGCACCGCAACTGGGACAGCCCCTGCTCTATTCCCATATGACAAGTGTTTCGCTCTGTTGCGGGAGGTTACAGGAAACTTGGAGTTGACTTCCGGCTCTCGCGAGACTGACACCCAATCTGCGGTGCAAC
>JAAYZP010000390.1 GCA_012514785.1 Propionibacterium sp.
ATCGACGGCGTCTATCTCGAGGGCGAGAAGATCGCCGACGCCAAGGCCCCCCTGGACGCCCCGATCCGGGACCGCTGGGAGAAGCGCAAGTTCGACGCGAAGCTGGTCAACCCGACCAACCGCCGCAAGCTCAACGTCATCGTCGTGGGCACCGGCCTGGCCGGCGGCGCCGCCGCCGCGTCGCTCGGCGAGATGGGCTACCGCGTCAAGGCGTTCTTCTACCAGGATTCCGCCCGCCGCGCGCACTCCATCGCCGCGCAGGGTGGCATCAACGCGGCGAAGAACTACCGCAACGACAACGACTCCGTGTACCGCCTGTTCTACGACACGGTCAAGGGCGGCGACTACCGCGCGCGTGAGTCGAACGTCTACCGCCTTGCGGAGGTCTCGGCCAACATCATCGACCAGTGCGTCGCGCAGGGTGTGCCGTTCGCTCGCGAGTACGGCGGCCTCCTTGACACCCGCTCGTTCGGCGGCGTGCAGGTGCAGCGCACCTTCTACGCCCGCGGACAGACGGGGCAGCAGCTCCTGATCGGCGCCTACCAGCAGCTGGAGCGCCAGATCAACGCCGGCACGGTGAAGATGTACCCCCGCCACGAGATGATCGAACTGATCACGGTGGAGGGACGTGCCCGAGGCATCGTGACCCGCGACATGGTCACCGGCAAGGTTCAGTCGTGGACGGCGGACGCCGTCGTGCTCGCCACCGGCGGCTACGGCAACGTCTTCTTCCTGTCCACGAACGCCATGGGCTGCAACGTGACGGCGATCTGGCGGGCGCACCGCAAGGGCGCGTACTTCGCCAACCCGTGCTACACGCAGATCCACCCCACCTGCATCCCGCAGACGGGTGAGACGCAGTCGAAGCTGACCCTCATGTCGGAGTCGTTGCGCAACGACGGCCGCATCTGGGTACCCAAGGATGCCGCGGACTGCACCAAGGACCCACGCGAGATCCCCGAGGGGGATCGCGACTACTACCTGGAGCGCATCTACCCGTCGTTCGGAAACCTGGTGCCCCGCGATATCGCTTCGCGCCAGGCGAAGAACATGTGCGACCAGGGCCGCGGCGTCGGCCCGGCGGTCACCGAGCGGGATGCCGACGGCAACGAGCGCCAGATGCGTCGCGGTGTCTACCTCGACTTCGCCGACGCGATCAGCCGCCTGGGCAAGAAGGCCGTCGAGAACAAGTACGGCAACCTCTTCGACATGTACCAGCAGATCACCGGTGAGAACCCGTACGAGGTGCCGATGCGCATCTACCCCGCGGTGCACTACACCATGGGTGGCCTGTGGGTGGACTACGACCTCCAGTCGTCGATCCCCGGCATGTTCGTCACGGGGGAGGCCAACTTCTCCGACCACGGAGCGAACCGTCTCGGCGCCTCCGCGCTGATGCAGGGCCTGGCCGACGGCTACTTCGTGCTCCCGAACACCATCAACGATTACCTCGCTGACGCGCCGTTCGAGAAGCTCGCCGACGACCACCCCGACGTGGCCGCCGCCGTCGCCGAGGCCACGGGCCGCATCGACACGCTCCTGTCGATCCAGGGCGAACGGACCGTCGACTCCTTCCACAAGGAGCTCGGCAACATCATGTGGGAGTACTGCGGCATGGAGCGCACGGAGGAGGGACTCACCACGGCCATCGGTCTCATCCGCGAGCTGAAGGACGAGTTCTGGCGCAACGTGCGCGTGACCGGCGTCAACGAGGACTTCAACCAGGCCCTCGAGCGTGCCGGACGCGTCGCGGACTTCTTCGAGCTCGGTGAACTGATGTGCATCGATGCCCTGCACCGTCGCGAGTCGTGTGGCGGCCACTTCCGTGGCGAGTCGCAGACCGAGGACGGGGAGGCGCTGCGTCATGACGACGAGTTCCTCTACGTCGGTGCGTGGGAGTGGGGCGGCGAGGCGGGCAAGCCCGTGCTGCACAAGGAACCCCTCAACTACAAGGCAATCGAACTGAATCAACGGAGTTACAAGTGAAGCTCAAGCTACGTATCTGGCGTCAGGCGAAGCCCAACGAACAGGGCAGCATGGTTGAGTACGACATCGACGGAGTCTCGGAGGACATGTCGTTCCTCGAGATGCTGGACATGCTCAACGAGCGTCTCACGGAACGCAACGAGGAACCCGTCGCATTCGACCACGACTGCCGTGAGGGTATCTGCGGCATGTGCTCGCTCGTCATCGACGGCAAGGCACACGGTCAGAACGAGGATGGCATCCGGATCACGACGTGCCAGCTCCACATGCGCTCGTTCAACGATGGCGCGACGATCGACATCGAGCCCTGGCGCGCCGGGCCGTTCCCGATCATCAAGGACCTCGTCGTGGACCGCTCCGGGCTGGACGAGATCATCCAGGCCGGCGGCTACATCTCGTCGAACACCGGCTCGGCACCCGACGCCCACGCCACCCCCGCTCCGAAGCGGGAGTCCGACATCGCGTTCGACAACGCGACATGCATCGGCTGCGGCGCGTGTGTGGCGGCCTGTCCGAACAGCTCCTCCATGCTGTTCACCGCCGCGAAGATCACCCACCTCGCGATGCTGCCGCAGGGCCAGCCCGAGCGGTACCAGCGCGTCAAGTCGATGGTCGCCGCCCAGGATGAGCTCGGCTTCGGCAACTGCACCAACATCGGTGAGTGCGCGGCGGTCTGCCCGAAGGGCATCCCGCTGGAGTCGATCTCGCAGCTGAACCGCGACCTCATGAAGGCGATGTTCAAGGGCGACGGCAAGTAACGATTCGACACGGCAGGTGCGGCGGTCCCGATGGGGCCGCCGCACTTTCCTTTCCGGGAGGAATTCTGGCGGGCGGGATTTCTTGAGCGGCGTCGGATCTGGCATAGTTATCTGCTGGCGCTCGCTCAGGGCGCCCGACGCTGTCAACGGCTCCTGCCACAGGGGGGTTGTCCGGGGGCGGCGGCCGTACAGAGATTAGCGCGGTGACCTGTGGCACTGACGAGGTGAGAGATGACCAACCCCAAGATTCAGGATCTCGACAAGGATTCGCTCCGCGACGATCTGCCCGACTTCCGTGCCGGTGACTCCGTCAAGGTGCACGTGCGCGTCGTCGAGGGCAACCGCTCGCGTATCCAGGTGTTCGCCGGCGTGGTGCTGGCCAAGAACGCCGGTGGTATCCAGGAGGCGTTCACCGTTCGCAAGGTGAGCTTCGGCGTCGGTGTCGAGCGTACGTTCCCGCTCCACAGCCCCATCATCGAGCAGATCGAGGTCGAGCGTCGCGGCGACGTGCGTCGCGCCAAGCTGTACTACCTCCGCAACCTGCGCGGCAAGGCGGCCAAGATCCGCGAGAAGCGCTCGTAACTTTTCGACGAGGAGGCCACCGGGTGTTGAGTCCGGTGGCCTTTCTCTATTACGGCTAGGATCATTGCTTGTGAGTGAAGAACCCGACGTGACTGCCCCGAAGGCCAAGCCCAAGCCGTTCGGCAGGCGGGTTCTCGGGTGGCTCTTCGAAGGCGTAGTCATCATCGTCGGCGCCGTCGTGATCGCGGCGCTGCTGCGCACGTTCGTCGGGCAGATGTTCATCATCCCGTCCGGTTCCATGGAGAACACCCTGCAGATCCGCGACCGCGTGCTGGTGGCGAAGTTCGGTGGATTCCAGCGCGGGGACGTCGTCGTCTTCGAGGATCCGGGTGGCTGGTTGAACATCCCCAAGGAGGATCCGGGCCCGGTGCAGAGCGCGCTCGAGTTTATCGGGGTGCTGCCCAACAGCGGGACCGACCACCTGATCAAGCGGGTCGTCGGGATGCCTGGCGACCACGTGCTCCTGAACGACGACGGCAAGATCGAGGTCAACGGGCACCCCCTCGACGAGACCTCCTACCTCTACGCGCAGGACGGCGTCCAGGTGGCGCCGGCGACGGTGCCATTCGACATTGTCGTGCCCGCCGACCACATCTTTGTCCTCGGCGATCACCGTAACGCTTCCGGCGACTCCCGGTGCCGGCTCGCCGCCATCAGCCAGGGGGACCCGCCCGGGCAGAACGCCTTCATCCCGGTGGGCGACGTCGTCGGTGCTTCCGTCGCCATCGTCGCGCCGCTGGACCGGCTGGCGACGTTCCAGGTGCCGCCGACCTACGGCCAGGTGCCGGATCCCGCCGAGCCCGCGCCGGAGCGTGCGATCCTCAACCACGTCGAGGCCGGCTGCTGATGGTCCGTCTCGGTCCGGGGGCCTACTCGTACGAGCGGGCGCTGGTGCGCGCAGGGCTCGGCCCTGTCGCGGGCGCTGACGAAGCGGGGCGGGGAGCCAGCGCGGGCCCGCTCGTGGCCGCGGCCGTGATCCTCGACCCGCAGAAGCCCATCGCGGGGCTCGACGACTCCAAAGCCATCTCGGCCGCCACCCGGGAGCGACTCTTCGAGGAGATCCGACGACGTGCGGTGGCCGTAGCATGGGCCGAGGTCGCGCACGGTGAGTGTGACGAGCTCGGCATGCACGAGGCCAACCTGCAGGCGCTGCGGCGCGCGATCGTCCGGCTCGACGTGCGCCCCAGCTTCGTGCTGACCGACGGGTTCCCCGTCGACGGGCTGGGCGTGCCGGGGCTGGCGATGTGGAAGGGCGACAAGATCTCGGCGTGCGTCAGCGCGGCCTCCATCGTCGCGAAGGTCACGCGTGACAGGATCATGTGCGACCTGGACGGCGTCTACCCGGCGTACGGGTTCGCGGTCCACAAGGGTTACAACACAGCGGTCCACCAGGCCGCACTGGATGAGCACGGCCCGTGCGCAATCCACCGCCATCGCTTCGCGAACGTGCGCGATAGCGCCGCGTCACGCGCTGGGGCTACAGTGAGGGCACTATGAGTGCAGAAGACCTTGACGAGTACGAGTCGAAGCTGGAGCTGGAGCTCTACCGCGAGTACAAGGATGTCGTCAGTATCTTCACCTACGCGGTCGAGACGGAGCGGCGCTTCTACCTTTGCAACGCCGTCGACCTCAAGGTGCGCACCGAGGGCGGCGACGTGTACTACGAGGTGTCCATGGGGGATGCCTGGGTCTGGGACATGTACCGGCCGGCCCGGTTCGTGAAGTCGGCGAAGGTGCTGACGTTCAGGGACGTGTCCATCGAGGAGATCGCCCATTCGGAGTTGGAGATCCCCAACCGGGCGTGATCGCCAGCCGTCCGACGGGACAGCCTGGATAATCTGGGGATAACTTTCCTGGAACCCAACTGACCCTGTGGATAACGTGCATCCAGCGGTCCTCGCTTCCAACATGCTGTTGGAGGTGACCGACATGGTCCGATTGGGCAAGGTCTCGCGGGCGCTCGGCCAACACGGTGAGCGGGTCGCGGTGCAGTATCTGGAGTCGCTCGGGTTCGAGATCCTGGAGCGCAACTGGCGGTGCTCGCACGGCGAGCTCGACATCGTCGCGTACGAACAGGCGGAGCACGCGCTCGTGTTCGTCGAGGTCAAGACGCGCTCCGGCATGGGCTTCGGCAGCCCGCTGGAGAGCATCACGTACGCGAAGGCACGCAAGCTCTACCAGCTGGCGATGCTGTGGCAGAGGGAGCGGAAGCGCCGCGCGAGGACGGTCCGCGTCGACGGCGTCGGCATCCTGCTGGGCCAGGACGAGCCCCAGATCACGCACATCCGGGGGATCGCAGCGTGAGCGCCACGTCGTGGTGCATCGCGCTGCAGGGGCTTGAGGGCACGAAGGTGGAGATCGAGGCTGCGACGGCCCAGAATCTGCCCAAGACCGTGTTCGTCGGACTGCCCGACACCGCGCTCAACGAGGCGCGCGAACGCGTCAAGCACGGCGTCAAGTCGTCCGGCAAGAAATGGCCCGACGGTGTCGTGACCATCAATCTCTCCCCGGGGTCGGTGCCCAAGTACGGCACCCACTTCGACCTCGCGATCGCCATGGCCGCGATGTCGGTGGTCCGCGAGAACGAGGTGCGCACCGAGCTGCTCGGCAGCACCGTGCTGTTCGGTGAGCTGGGGCTCGATGGCCGGGTGCGGCCCGTGCGCGGCATCGTTCCCCTCCTGCTGTCCGCCTCGCGGCACGGTTTCGAGCGGGCCATCGTGCCATCGGGCCAGTTGGCCGAAGCCGAGCTCGTGCCGGGCCTGGTGGTGTGGGGCGTGGATCATCTCACCGAAGCGTTGGCAGTGCTGCGGGGTGAGCCCACCAGCCACGTCGCCAAACGGCACGAGGAAGCCCTGATCCCGGCCATCGCTCCGGACCTGGCCGACGTCCAGGGCCAGGACGACGGCAAGTTCGCACTGGAGGTGGCCGCCGCCGGCCGACACCACCTGTTCCTCCACGGGCCGCCCGGAGTGGGAAAGACGATGCTCGCGTCACGATTGACGTCGATCCTGCCCGACCTCGACCCCGACGAAGCCATCGAGGTCTCCGCGATCCATTCCCTGGCCGGACGCAGCCTGGAGGAGGGGCTCATCTCCAGACCGCCGTACCAGGATCCTCATCATACGGCCAGTAGGCAGGCCATCGTCGGCGGTGGCGGCCGGGAGATCCATCCCGGTTCGATCTCGTTGGCGCATCGAGGCGTGCTCTTCCTGGACGAAGGTCCGGAGTTCGGGCAGAAGACGTTGGAATCCCTGCGCGTGCCACTGGAGCTCGGCACGGTGAGCATCGGCCGTTCGATGAGTCAAGTCACATTCCCCGCACGCTTCCAACTCGTGCTGGCCGCGAACCCGTGCCCCTGCGGCTACAACGGGGTGGTCGGCAAGGAATGCACTTGCCCGCCCTTCCGGGTCAGGCAGTACCAGGACCGGCTCAGCGGCCCGATCCTGGACCGCGTCGACATCCTGCACCAGATCCCCGCGTCGACGAGGTTCATGGCCATCGACGAAGGGCCCCGCGAGACGAGCCACGCCGTGCTGGAACGGGTCCTCGAAGTACGGGACCGGCAGCGGCATCGCCTGCGGGACAGCCCATGGTCCACCAACAGCGAGGTCGCCGGCTCGTACCTGCGCAAATATCTACCGCTACCGGCCGACCTCACGCCCATCAATCGCGCGCTCGCCCGCGGCACGCTGAGCGCGAGGGGCGTCGACAAAATTCTGCGCGTGGCGTGGACACTGACGGACATGGCGGGCAAGGACGTAATCGGAAGCAACGAGCTGGGCGCGGCGATGCAGCTGCGCCTGGGGGAAGCAGCGAAGGCAGCATGATGGACGAGAGAATGGCAAGGATGGCGCTCTGCGCCCTGGGGCACCTGGGCGCCCCTCTGATCGCGGACCGCGTCGAGACGGAAGGCCCGGTCGCGGTGTGGAAGGCACTCAACTCCGACGACGCCCAACCCACGGCATGGGCTCGCCGCGCCGCGGCGATCGTGCCCGAACGGATCGCGGAGGCCACGCAGCGGTGTGGGGCGAGGTTCCTGATCCCGGACGACCCGGAATGGCCCGACGGCATCGATCTCCTGACGTTCGCCGAGGTGAACGGCCAGAAGGGGCGCCCGTTCGGGCTGTGGGTCCGGGGCGTCCCGCTCCCGGCGATGGACGAAGCTGTGGCGATCGTCGGCTCACGCTCGGCCACGCCGTACGGGCAGCACGTCGCCGTCGAGATGGCGGCCGACCTCGCGGCCGAGGGACGCACGATCGTGTCCGGACTGGCGTTCGGCATCGACGCGGCCGCCCACCGCGGTGCGCTGTCCGTCGGCGGGATCACCGTCGCCGCGGTGGCGGGCGGGGTGGACCGTCCCTACCCGGCGGCCAACGCGAGCCTGGCGAGCTTCATCGTCCGCACGGGCGCGGTGGTGTCGGAGTTGCCGCCGGGACACAAGCCGTCGCGGCCGGGGTTCCTGGCCCGCAACCGGCTCATCGCAGGAATGGCGGGTGGGCTCGTCGTGATCGAGGCTGCGCTGCGGTCGGGGGCGAAAAACTCGGCCGCCTGGGCCAACGAGCTGGGCCGGGTCGTGATGGCGGTGCCGGGCGCCGTGACTTCGGCGTACTCGCAGACGCCGCATCGCCTCATCCGCGACGGGGCGGCAGTGCTGGTGACCGATGCCCGAGACGTGCGGGAGTTGCTGTCCCCGTTGGGCGAGGTCGAGGAACCCTCCCGACGCGGAGAGGACACGGCGCTGGACCTCCTGCCTGATCACCTGCGCGAGATCCGCGAAGCCATCGACGCCGACGAAGAGGTGGGGGCGGCGACGCTCGCCGCACGCATCGGGGTCTCCACCATCGCCTGTCTGGCGGGGTTGGGCGAACTTAGCGAACGCGGCTGGGTCGAGGCCGGAGCCGATGGCTGGCGCCTGCCCCGACGTCGGATCCCCGAGGCGTCGTAGGTGTCAGCAGCCGGTGGGTGGGAGGCCCGGCCGCAGGATGCCGCCGGAGGAGCCCCGCGCGGGGGCGTTGATGAACGCGTAGTTCGTCGGGGCGAAGGCCAGCACTGCCTGCGGCGTGGCCCTGATGGCGCCGCTGCGCTGCGCGTTGGTCAACGCCTCCCCGACAGCCCAGCCGTCGTGGTCCACCGCGCGGTAGGCCACGGCGCCCACGTCAGGCCCTTCGGAGTACATCAACGACGCCACCCACGCGGCGCTCTTCGCCGCCGCCTCCGGATGGTGCTCCGCGAGCGCGGCGACGGCGAGCCCGGTGCTGTTAGAGTTCTCGCTCGGCGTCGACGAAGATCCGGTGAATCCTCCCGACTCGCCCTGTTCATCGACCAGCCATCGGCGGCCGAGATCCAAGGCCTCGGACACGTCGTGCCCGGCATCGAGAGCCGCCTCGAGCGCGAACAGCGCCAGGACGGTGCCGTCGACGTCGTAGCCGCCGCCCGCCTCGTCGCAGGTCTGCCCATCGCTGTAGTAGAGGCGGAAGTAGCCCGCCTCGCACTGCTGATCCACGAGGAAGTCGACCGCATGCGGCGGCACGTCGCCCTGCTGGGAGAGCCCGATCAGGACGAAGGCCTGGGAGAAGATGTTCTCGGCGTCGGTGTCCCCGCCGTCGACGCGCCCGTCCTCGTCGATCGCACCGCGGGCCATCGCCACGAGATCCTTCCCGTGGAAGTCGTCGACGGGGTACCCGCTCACGTGCGCCGCGACGAGCGCCTTGCCCACCATGCCGGTGGTGGGCTGCCCCTCGTACTCGAGCTGCGACTCGGTGATCCCGCCCATCGCGTCGAGGATCGGACGAACCTCCGCGGGCGTCGCACCGGCGGCACGCATGCTGAGGACCATGTCCAGGGTGAGCCCGTAATCCTGGTGCCCGGGGAACTGCTCGAGCATGCCGTTCGTCAACTGGGCCTCCAGCCAACCGAGCGCTCGGTCCGCCCGTTCAGGGTCCTGGGGATCAGCGTGTGCCGGCAGCGTGCCGAGCAGGAGCGACAGGGCGCCGAGCAGCGCGAAGCAGGGGGTGAGCAGGCGTCTCATGGCGACGTCCTTCCGCGTTGAGGGGAACACGATTGGAGAGGTCCGACTGTTACGGTTGCGCGTCAGCCCGGAGTTGCACCGGCTTCTTGTCACCAATCACCCTCGAACCTACCACCGGCGGGCGGGTTCCCCCCGCATCAGCTGCGGCTGATCCGGGACATCCCTGCGGCCCGTCGGAGCACGGTGAGCAGCGGCCGACCCAACACCAGGATCGCCACCGCGGTCGTGATTGCGCGCCCGGTGTCCCACCCCGCGGTCGACGTGAGGAGCGTGAACCACAGGAAACTCGTCAGGTTGTCCAGGAACGGGGCCCCGGGGACGTAGTCCAGCGAGCCGGTGGCCACGCCGTCGACGCCCACGCCCGTGACGAACGGCCAGAACCAGAGGTTCAGCAACACCCCGAAGACGTACGCGGCCACGACGCCGAGGCCCATGAGCATCGCGATCTCGCCCTTCCCACGCACCCGGCGAGGCAGGAGCCCTGCTGCGAGTCCCACCCACCCCGCGCACATCATCTGGAACGGCAGCCACGGGCCGACGCCCGCCGTCAGCAGGGCGGAGGCGAACAGCGACGTGTAGCCCAGCAGGAAGCCGAACCCCGGCCCGAATACGCGACCGGCGAGGATGATGAGGAAGAACACGCTTTCCACACCCGCGGTGCCGGCTCCGAGCGCGGGCCGGATCACGGCGTTGATCGCCGACAGCACGCCCAGCATCGCGAGTGCCTTGGAGTCGAGGCCGCCGTCGCTGATCTGCGCCACCACGAGCAGCAGGATGAGCGGCAGCATGGCCGCCAGGATGAACGGAGCATCGGCGGCGTGCTCCGTCGGCATGTCCACCGCCGGCAGCAGCAGCGGCCAACCCAGCGCGAACAGCCCGAGCAGGCTCGAAGCCACGATCAGCGACCACGAGCGCCACCCCAGCTGCACCCCGACGAGAGGTGCGGGGATGTCGATCCGGTCATCAACGCGAGGCACGGTCGTACTCCTCGACGGTCAGTAGTGGCACCGGGTTGGCCACCTTCGCCACCTGCGTGGCCAGCAGCTGACTGGAGGCCAGCACGTCGCGCGCCGGCCCGTCGGAGACAATCTCTCCCTCGGCCATGACGACGACACGGGAGCAGACCCGGGCGGCCATCTCGACGTCGTGCGTCGCGATGAGCACCGCGCGCCCGTCGTCGGCCATCCTCTGGATCGTTTCGCCCAGCACCGCCTTGGCCGCGTAGTCGAGGCCTCGGGTGGGCTCGTCGAGCAGAACCACGTCGGGGTTGCCGACGAGCTCGACGGCGAGCACTACCGCGATCTTCTGCCCCTCCGACAGGTCGCGGGGATGTGCGTCGGCGTCGATCGTCGGCACGAGCGTGCGCAGTAGCGCCATCGTCGTGCCCGCCGCCGCCCCGGCGACAGCGTCGCCCGCCGCGCACTCCGCTTCGACGCTGGCCAGGTACAGCAGGTCGGAGGCCGTCTGCGGCACCAGCGAGACCTGGCCCGCCGACTCCACCCGTCCTGCGGACTTGTTGCCGGCCCCCTGGATCGCCCACATCAGGCTGGACTTCCCGCAGCCGTTGCGGCCCATCAGCGCGGTGACCTGGCCGCGATGCAGATCCAGGTCCACACCGCGCACCGCCACCACGGATGGGTACTTCACGACGATGCCGCGGGCGGTCAGCGTGACGCTGCCCGGGGCGAACGGGCGGGGGAGCGTCGGCGGGTGCTCGGCCCACGTGCGCCGCTGGGGTGCCGCCAGTCGACGTCCCTCCCGGATCGTGAGCGGCAGCGGCTCCCAGCCCTGGCTGATGCCCAGCTCCACCAGCGGCGGCCGGATCGGGGCGGTGGCGAGCACGTCGCGGACGGGGCCGTGGGCCACGGAGCCGTCGGGGGAGACCAGGAGCACGCTGTCGGCGAACTCGATCACGCGCTCCATGCGGTGTTCGGCGAGCAGCACCGTCGTGCCGAGGTCCCGGACGAGGCGTGAGATGAGGGCGAGCACCTCCTCCGCGGCGATGGGGTCGAGCGCCGAGGTGGGCTCGTCGAGGACCAGAACCTTGGGCGAGCTCGCCAGCACGCTCCCGATCGCCACCCGTTGCTGTTGGCCGCCAGACAGCGTCCGCAGCGCGCGTCGTCGGAGGTCGGCGATGCCGAGCAGGTCGAGCGTCTCCTCCACCCGACGTCGCATCTCCGCCTCGGGGAAGCCGAGCTGCTCCATCGAGTAGGCGAGCTCCTCCTCGACGTTGTCCGTGACGAACCCGGCCAACGGGTCCTGGCCGACGTACCCCACGGTCGTCGCCAACTCCCTGGTGTGGAGCATGGTGGTGTCCCGGTCGTCGATGACGATGCGCCCGGTGCGGGTGCCACCGGTGAAGCGGGGCACGAGGTTGTTCACGCTGCCCAGCAGCGTCGACTTCCCCGACCCTGTGGGCCCGATCACCAGGCACAGCTCGCCCTCCTCGATCTCGAAGGAGACGCCGTCGAGGCGGAGCAGGTCGTTGCTGGGATAGCGGAAGGTCACGCCCTCGAAACGGATCACGACACACCCTCCATCGTTGGTCGGCCCGCCGTCAGCGACGGCGGGGGAGTGATGAACGCGGGCAGCGCCGCGACGACGAGCGCCGCGAGCAGCGGGAACGTCAACGTCGGCCATACCAGCGGCGTGATGCTCGGGTTGAGCGCCGTCGGGTCGCCGATCACCCGCAGGTAATGCACGATCAGCGCCATGACGAGTCCGCACGCGACGGTGAGGGTCTCGGCCACGCCCCACCGGTCGCGCCGGTACCGCGTGCGACGCACGTGGCGGCCGGCCATCCGCAGCGCGGCCACGACGGCGGCGACGCCACCGACCAGGAGCGCGGCCTCCAGCAGGTTCACACCGAGCACGCTCGGCCCGATCCCGGGGCGCGCCAGCAGGAAGTAGGACCAGACGGCGAGCAGCATCACGCCGCCCAGCCCGGCCGCGGTGGAGGTCAGCCGCTCCCGGCCGGTCGCGACGCCCGAACGGCCGTAGCCACGCACCTCCATGCTGGCAGCGAGCGCGATGGAGCGTTCGAGGGCGTCGGAGAGCACGGGGATGATGATCGTCTCGACCACGCCCAGGCGCTCGCGGCGGGTCTTCCGGCCGCCCCCATCCGCCATCGTCGACTGCCGCCGTCGGAGTTTCCTGACACGCATCACCCGCAGGAAGGACTCCCCAAGCTGGGGGAAGACACTGAACGACACGATGAGGATGGTGCCCAGCTCGTAGAGCGCGGACGGCAGCGCCGCGAGCAGCCGCTTGGGGTTGGCGAGCGAATTGGCCGCCCCGACGCAGATGATCATCGTCGCGAGGCGGAGGCCGTCGTAGAGCCCGTAGAGGAGGGACTCGAGCGACACAGGACCGAGCAAGCGGATCCCGCGCACGAAGTCGGGCAGGGGGATCTCCGGCAGCGTGAACAACACGGTGGGGCCGTCGCCGCCGCCGAACACCACCCGGAAGGCCACCCGGAACGCCACGACGAACAACCCGAGCAGCAGGTAGAGCTTGTAGCCCTTCGCCCAGGGGTTGTCGCCGCGGCGCGCGAGCGTCACGAGCGTGACGACCGCGATGGTGCCGAGCAGGAACAACGGGTTCGTCGTCGTGCTCGCCGCCACCGCGATCGCCAATGCGAACCCCCACCACGCGAACGGGTGCAGGGGTCGCGGGAGGAAATAGCGCTTGATCATCCCTCGCGCCGGCGCCACCAGACGACGCCGCCGGCCAGGGCCGCGGCGCCGACGAACCCGACGCCGGCGACCGTGCCCATGGGCACCTCGCCGTCGGAGGCGGGCTCGCTGCCGGAACCGGTGCGGCCATCGCCCCCGGGCTCGACGGTGTCGCCGTCGGACGCGGTGGGCAGGGAACGTGGCGGCACCGGGCCCGAACCGGTGGTGTCCAGCGAGAACGACCATCCTTCGTAGCCGCCGGGCTGTACTTCCCGGTTGGCGATGCCGAAACTGGCGTACGTCCAATCGCCGCCGGCGGACGCGTGCCAGTAGGACCAGAACGCCTCACGCGGGGGCGTGACCACGCAGTCCTCGCGGTAGGTCGAGCCGCCAAGCACCAGATCGGTATCGGCGGCCGGGTGGCCGGCGATGCGACAGACGAAGCCGGGGCCGTCCTTGATCGTGCCGCTCGGGGCCTCACCGAGTGCGGCGACCAGCGCTTCGTGGCCCGTCGCACCGTCTGCCAGGCCCCTGACGCAGCGGATGATCGTGTCCTCGTCGAGTTCCTGGAAGTCGACGACGACCGTCACCGACGCGCCGTCGGTGCAGTGGCCGTCGGTGGCTGCCGGCGCCGCGTGGGCACCGGCAGTACCGGCGAGTGCGAGCAGGCCACCGAGCAGAACTGCGGCGAGCCTGCGCATGTCAGACTCCGGCGCCGGGTGGCCCGGGGTTGGTGTCGTCGTCGGAATCGACGTCGTCGGTCTCGCCAGCGCCTTCATCCCCGGTCAGGGGATTAGCCTGGGGCGCGACGGCGTCGACGTCCCAGTCGGGCTGGAGCGCCCAGCTGACGATCTGTCCGGCGTCGAGGGTGAGTTCGCCCGCGCCGACCTCGGCCATGGCCCAGTCGTCGCCGTCGTCGGAGGTCCAGAGGCTCCACCATTCCTGTGCGGTGGTGCCATCAGCTGCCCGGTCCGCGATCGTCGTGAAGAACGGGCCCTCTTCCTCCGTCATACCTGCGGAGATGGTGGCTTCCTGCGCGGTGCCGAATTCGGTGGCGCAACCGCCGGTGACGGTTTCGTCGAATTCGACGTGTACCCAGACGTTGTCCTGGGCGAGGCACGTGTCTGCCGTGGTCGTGGTGTCCGCCACGGCGGGGAGACCGGAGCCGATCGCAAGCGCGACGATGGCCACGGTAGCCAACTTCATTGGGGTCTTAGCCATGTTTGGCTGCCTTTCATTGAGATGTATCGGAGCCAGGTCCGACTCACCTCGACGAGGCATTACGGTTGCGCGACAGTACCGGAATCTCACCGGAATTTCTTGGGCTCCGCGCCCCACCTTAGCCGCTCTGGAACAATGGATCAGAACCGGGTCGAAAGGGATTCTGATGGCTCCACGAGCAGTGGTCTTCGATATGGACGGCACGTTGACCGATACCGAGAGCGTCTGGGACGAGGTGCGACGGGGGCTGGCAGCGCAGGCCGGGCGCCCGTGGACCGACGAGAACACGCGGGCCATGATGGGCATGTCGACGCCCGAGTGGAGCCACTACCTGGTGGAGACCGTCGGGTTGCCGATGTCCCCGGAGGAGGCCGCGCGCGAGACCGTGCAGGGCATGGCCGAGCACTACATGCGCGGCGTGAAGCTGATGCCGGGGGCGGTGGAGGCCGTGCGGCGCATGGCGGAGCGGTACCCCGTCGCCATCGTGTCGTCCTCCCCGCGCCTCCTGATCGAGACGGCGGCCGACGTGTTGCGCATCCGCGACGTGCTGAGCGCCACCGTCTCCACGGAGGAGGTGAGCCGTGGCAAGCCGGCGCCCGACGGTTACCTCCGGGCGTGCGAGGAGCTCGACGCGCTGCCCGGTGAGGCCATCGCCGTCGAGGACGCGGAGAACGGCATCCTGTCGGCGCTCAACGCGGGGATGACCGTCGTGTCCGTGCCCGGCGAGTTCCACCCGCCCGCGCAGGAGGTGCTGGATCGGACGACGGTGATCAAGCACCTCGACGAGCTCACCACCGAGTTCGTCGAGCAGTTGTTCTGACCGATGGCCGAGGCCGGTGACGCATGTGCGGCGACGTCGCAGTACACGCGTCATCTGCCCCGACTTCAGGGCCGGCTCAGCGCAGCGGCACGAAGAGGTATTGGCCCACGCGGCTGATGCTGGACTTGCCGGCCGCGTCCTTCTCGATGCGCCACAGCTGCCCCGACACCGGGATCACCATGATGCCGCCGGGCGCGAGCTGGGCCACGAGTTCCTGGGGCAGCTTGCGCGTGCCGGCGGAGACGAGGATGCGGTCGTACGGGCCGGCATTGGCGTGCCCGAGCTTGCCCTTGACCGCCTGCTGGATGGATGCCCAGGGGCGCTCGACGGTGGCGAGGTTCGCGCTCCCGAACTCGACGAGCTCCTGCTCGATCTCCAGCCCGAGCACCGACCCCTCCGGGCCAGTCAGCTCCGCGAGGATCGCAGTGGTCCAGCCGGAGCCGGCGCCGACGTCGAGCACCTTCGCCCCGGCGGGCACCTCCAGGAGGTAGAGCATGTCGCGCACGGTGGTGGGCTGCGAGTTGGTCTGGTTGCGCGGGATCGGCAGGGGCCGGTCCTCGTCGGCGCGGTGCCGCACCTTCTCCGGCAGGAAGTTCACGCGTGGGCTGGCGTCGACGGCGCGGTCGATGCGCTCCTCTAGCTCGTCAGTCATGGCCGTAACTGTAATTGATCAGTCCATGAGGGCGTCGAGCGCTCGCACGACGCGGTCGTTCTCGGCCGCCAGTGCGGCGAACTCGCGCGGCGGGTCCCCGCGGTAGAGGACGCGGACGGTGGTGGTGAAGTCGTAGAGGTCCTGGCGGGTGAACTCCGTGCCGTGGAGCGCGTCGGCAGTGGCCCGCGCCGTCGAGAGGTCGCGGATGCGGCCTTTCCAGCCCGGGTTGTCGACGGGAAATTCGTCGGCGCGCATCCGGTTGGTGAGTTCGACGATGGCAGTGGACAGTTCCTCGAGCCCCCGCTGCTTCGACGCGAGGTCGAATGGCTGCTCCGGCTCGGACTTGTCGCCGCCGAAGATTCTCCTCAATAGGCTCATGCCTTCGCCTCCTTGGTGCTCATCCCAACCTACCGGCTATCCGCACGTTCGGCGCTGATGCGCAGCGCGGGGAAGACGTTCTGCACCAGCATGGGTGCCAGGTCGTCGCGCAGGTCGGTGGGGGACTGCCACCGCAGCTCGGCGATCTCGCCAGCGACCCGCGGCGTGGACTCCAGCGGGTGCGTGTACACGGTCGAGACGAGGAGGTGGTCGGGCTCGTTCGCTGCGGGGGCCTCGAACCTTCCGAGCAGCTCCATCCGCTCGAGATCCAACGCGATGCCGACTTCCTCGGCGGCCTCCCGCACCGCGGTCTCCGCCGGCGACTCACCCGGCTCCGGTTTACCGCCCGGCAGCATGAAGCGTGAGGTGCCCCGTTTGCGCACGGTCAGCACGTCGCCGTCAGGGCGCCGCAGGACGACGGCAGCCACCCGAATCGTTTGTTCCACGACGGCATCGTATCGATGCGTGCCACGCCCCGGCGATTGAAATGTTTAGAGTCTGGCGCTAGTCGACCCCGCCCGCTTGAAAA
>JAAYZP010000391.1 GCA_012514785.1 Propionibacterium sp.
CAGGGCAGCGACTCCGGCGCGGCGCGCCCCCAGAGCTCGCCGTTGATGAAGTTGCCGATCCGGCCCAGCGCCAGCCCGAGCGGCACGGCCGGCACGAGGAAGTCCGCCACCTGCAGGAACGGCCGCTTACGCCGGTAGGCCACCCACACGATGCCCAGGATCACGCCGATCGCCCCGCCGTGGAAGCTCATCCCGCCGTCCCAGAGTTTCAGGATCTCCAGCGGGTTACTGAGGTAGAACTCCGGGTGGTAGAAGAGGCAGTATCCGAGGCGCCCGCCGACGAGCACGCCGAGGATCGCGTACGTGAGGAGGTCCTCGATGATCTCGGTGGTGTACGGCTGCGGCTTGGTGATCGAGCGGAAGGGCTCGTGCTTCAGGCGCGCGCGCATGAGGAAGTAGGCCAGCGCGAACGCCAGCAGGTACATGATCGCGTACCAGTAGATCTGCAGTCCGAAGAGGCGGAAAGCGACCGGATCGATGTCGGGGAACGTCAGCACGAGGTTCGTCACGGCCACAAGCTTGGCACAGCCGACCCAATCCCCGGCCTACCGTCTGCGCAGCAGCGCCCGCAGCGAAACCGCCAGCCCCAGCAGGGTCCAGGCGCCGAGGACGAGCAGATCTCGGGCGCCGGCGTCGAACACGTCCGCGACGAGGCCCGCTCGCAGGATGTTGGCGCCCGCCTCGAACGGCAGGCCGGCGTGCAGCGACTGGAACCAGCCGGGCAGCTGGTCGGCCGGGAAGTTGATGGGCGAGAACAGCATCACGAAGAAGACCAGCACCTGCGTGAGCATCTGCGCGAGCATCGGCGGGAAGGTGACGGCGATGGCATAACCGACCGCCGTGGCCATGACGGCCACCAGGATTGCGCCAGCGATGAGCAGCGGCCAGTCGAACGAGAATGCGACGTCGTAGCGCCACCACGCGACGACGACGGCGACGGCCACGCTCGGCAGGGCCACGACGAGCCAGACGGTGAGGTCGGCGACGAGCACCAGCGGCCGGGCGACGGGGAGCGAGCGCATGTAGGTGAAGGTGCCGTTCGCGCGCGCCTGCGCCACCCCCTGCGGGACGATCACGAGCCCGAGGATGAGGAGGAGCACCGTCGGGGCGCCGGTGGAGAGGAACATCGCCGTCGCCTGGCCGATGTCCGGGATGAGGAACCCGAAGCCGACGATCATGCCCGCGGCCAGCATGGCCTGGACGACGACGATCAGGGGCAGCATCGGGCCCACGGATGCGAAGGTCCAGCGCAGGAGGGTGGCGTAGGTGCGGGGCAGACTGATCGGCGCGGGCGCGATCGGCGCGCGCATGGTGGTCTCAGACATGGGCGGGCTCCGTGTTCTGTGCGTCGTCGGTGGTCAGTGCGAGGTAGCTCTCCTCGAGGGTCGAGGGGCCGAGGGTGTAGCCGTCGATGCGGGCGTCGTCGCGCAGGGCGTTGGCCCAGGCCACCGCGCTCGCGGTGTCGACGGCGGGCAGGGTGAGCAGTATCCGCCGGCCCGCGCGCACCCGGCGACCTGCCGCGGGGGCGTCGTCGTCTACGGACGGGTCGTCGCCGCCGGGGGTGAGCTGGAGTTCGAGGCGGAGGTCGTCGTCGCGGGTGCCGCGCAGCGCGCCGGGCGTGCCCTCGGCCACCACCTTGCCGTGGTGCAGCACGACGAGGTCGTCGACGACGCGCTCGGCCTCGGCGACGTTGTGCGTCACGACGAGCACCCCGGCACCTTGGTCGCCGCGACGGCGTAGCGCGTCCCAGAGGAGTTTGCGGCGGGCGGCGTCTACGTCGTTGGTCGGCTCGTCGAGGATCACCAGCGGCGTGGGTGCGGCGAGCGCCATCGCGAAGGACGTGAGCCTGCGGACGCCGCCGGAGAGGCCGCCGCCGTCGGGCAGTGCGCGTCGGCCGCACCACTCGCCGATGTCGAGTTCCTCGATGAGCCCGACTGCGGACGCTCGGGCATCGCGCGGACTCAGCCCCCGGATCCTGCCCGCGAGCTCGATCGCGAGCGCCGGAGTCATCCCGTCGATCGGCGCCTGGGTCTGCGGTTGGAGCGCGACGTGGCGTCGCGCCGCGGTGGGGTGGGCGACGGCGTCGAGCTCGCCCAGTCGGATGGAGCCGGCGTCGGGCTTCAGGAGGCCGACCACCTGGTTGACGAGTGTGGTCTTGCCGGCGCCGTTGTGGCCGAGGAGGCCGACGACGTCGCCCGCGTGGACGGTGAGGGAGACGTCGTCGTTGGCGACGACGGCGCGGTACTTGCGGGTGAGGTTCGTGATCTGGAGTACGGCCTGCATGGCATCCTCAAATACTGTGGGAATCTGGAATTCCCACAGTATTTGGAATACTGGCGGTATGTTAACCCTCGATTAGCTGCAGCAGGTGCAGCCAGACCTCGCTGATGGTGGGGTAGGCGGGCACGGCGTGCCAGAGCCTGTCGATCGTCACCTCGCCCACCACCGCGATCGTGGCCGCGTGCAGCAGCTCAGCCACCTCCGGGCCGACGAACGTCATGCCGACGATGACCCCGCGTTCGTCGTCGAGCACCATGC
>JAAYZP010000046.1 GCA_012514785.1 Propionibacterium sp.
CGCCTGACCCCGGCGCCCGGCACGAGCGCGGATCCGGTCGCCGCCGACGCGTCGGATGCCGGACAGGCGGGTGCCGCACCGGCATCCACCCCCGGGCCCAACGACGAGCGGCTGCGACGGGACGTGCCGCCGCACTATTGAGCGACGGCTCCCGCGCGGCCGGCGCGTCAGACGCGCGGGGTCTGGTTCTTCTCGAGCAGATCGCGGATCTGGACGAGCAGCTCCTGCTCGGTGGGCAGCTCGGGCTCGTCGGTGACGCCCGCCTTCGCGGCCTGACGCTCCTTGAGCTTGTTCATCGGCATGACGAACGCGAAGTAGACCACCACGGCCACGGCGAGGAAGTTGACGATGGCGCCCAGGATCGCGCCGTAACCGAACTCCGTCACGCCGCCCTGCAGGTTCGTGACCGACCACGTCAGCGCGTACAGGCTCTCGGCGGAGAAGAAGAACGCGATGAGCGGGTTGATCAGTCCGTCGACGGCGGCGTTCACGATGCCCGTGAAGGCGGCGCCGATGACCACGGCCACGGCCAGGTCGATGACGTTGCCGCGCAGGATGAACTCTTTGAATCCCTGGATCATGTGCGTGCTTTCGGTGAGCGGCCGACGGCCGAGTTCAGGAACCCGACGGAGCGGGCGAAGCTTTTGCCTCGGTCTTCGATGATGTCGAAGTCGTGCTCTTCGCGCCACTGCCGGACTCGGACGAGCTCTTCGCCGGCGCCGAGTCCTTGGCCGTGGACGAGCCGGACCGCGAATCGGTGCGGTAGAAGCCCGACCCGTTGAAGGTGACCCCGATCGACCCGTACTGCTTGCGCAGTGCACCCTGGCACTGCGGGCAGTCGGTGAGCGAGGGCTCGGAGAAGGACTGGACGGCGTCGAAGGTGTGGCTGCACTGCGTGCAGGCGTAGGCGTAGGTGGGCATGGATCCTCGTGGGCGGTCAATCGGTCAAAGTGACGGTGCGGGTGGGGGTGACGACCCCGGTGACAGGCTGGTCGTGCAGGTCCCGGGGGACCTCCTCGACCAGTTCGGAGTCGAAGACGACGGCGTAGACGGGTGGGCGGCGCTCCATCGAGCCGAGGGTCTTGTCGAAGTAGCCGCGACCCCAGCCCAGACGCGTGCCGTGCATGTCGACGGCGGCCGCGGGGATCACCATGAGGTCGACCTCGTGCACCGCGAGCGGGCTGAGCACCTCGGACACGGGCTCGGGCACGCCGAACGCGGCCTCGACGATCTCCGCCTCGGGGTCGGCGACGGTCCAGTCCAGAAGCCCGTCGGCGCGGGTCAGCGGCAGCAGCACGCGGATGCCGCGTTCCACCGCGGCGGAGATGAACTCCCGGGTGCCGGGCTCGATCGTGGTCGACAGGTAGCAGGACATCGTCGTGACGTCGAACCGCTCCACGAGCGCGTCGAGCTGGGTGCGGATGCCGGCGGCGGCGGCCTCGTTCGCCTGCTCGGAGCGCTGCTGACGGCGCTCGCGCAGGTCGGCGCGCATGGCGCGCTTCGCGTCGTCGATGCCGTCACCCATCCTCCGATCATAAATGGGGGACACGGGATGCCGGGCGGCGTCGCCGCGGATCGCTAGAGTGTGGGGCATGTCTGCCAACCGCATCAAAGCCGTCATCCCTGCCGCCGGCCTCGGCACCCGCTTCCTGCCGGCGACGAAGGCCATGCCCAAGGAGATGCTGCCGGTGGTCGACAAGCCGGCCATCCAGTACGTGGTCGAAGAGGCGGCCGCGGCCGGCATCGACGACGTGCTGATCATCCTCGGTCGCAACAAGAACAACATCTCCAACCACTTCGACGCGATGCCCGAGCTCGAGGCGGTGCTGCAGAACAAGGGTGACCACGACCGGCTCACGCGGGTGCAGAAGTCGACGGCGCTGGCCGACATCCACTACGTGCGCCAGGGCGAGCCCAAGGGTCTCGGGCACGCGGTGTCTCGGGCGCGGGCCCACGTCGGCGACGCGTCGTTCGCGGTCCTGCTCGGTGACGACCTGATCGACGAGCGCGACGAGTTGCTGACCACCATGCTCGACGCCCACGAG
>JAAYZP010000392.1 GCA_012514785.1 Propionibacterium sp.
CATGTAGTTGCTGAGGACGAAGGTGCAGAAACCGGTCTGGAAGGCGACGTTGATGAGGATCACGCCCCCGTAGGTGTCCAGCAGCGACCCGGACTCCGCGATCCACTCGGGTAGGGGAAACGCCCGGAAGATCCGGTATACCGGCACCAGGAGCGACTGCGGCGGCAGCAGGTTCGCCGCGAGGAAGAAGATCAGCATCGCGACGTTAAATCGGAAGCTGTACCGCGCGAGCACGAACGCCATGCAGGTGGAGAGAGCCAGCGTCAGCAGCACCGCGGTGATCGTGATGACCGCCGAGTTGATGAAGCTGTTCTCGAACCCACCCTGGGCCCAGGCATCCTGCCAGTTGCTGAACGTGAAGCCGCCGAAGGAGAAGTAGCCGTGCTCCAGCGTGTAGCCGTAGTCGCGGAAGGAGTTGAACACGGCCCATAGCAGCGGGAACAGCCACAGCAGCGACGTGATGAGGAGGAACGCGATCGTCAGGCCGCGCTTGAATTTGGATTCGTTGGCGACCATCACTCGTCACCCTTCACTTGGAGCCGGACCTGGACGAGGATGAAGATCGAGCTCATCAGGAGCATGATCGTGGCGAGCGCCGAGCCGAAACCTATTCGGCTGGCCTCTCCGGCGACGTTCTGTGTCACAAGGGTTGAGATCAGCTCCAACCCGTTTCTGCCCCGGTTGATGATCCAGACGATGTCGAATGCGCGCAAGCCCTCGATGAACGTGATGACCAGCAGCAGCACGTTGGTGGTGCGCATGGCGGGGAAGATGATCTGGAAGAACGTTTGCGTTTCCGTGGCGCCGTCGAGTGCGGCGGCCTCCCGAAGTTCGGCGTCGATCCCTTTCAGGCCGGCGAGGTAGAGCAGCATGATGTAGCCGGTATGTCGCCAGCCGTTGGCGACGATCGCCGCGTAGAGGTTGATCGACGGATCGCCGTACCAGTCGATCGTCGTCCCCAGCACGGCGTTGATGAAGCCTTGGTCGCGCGAGTACATCAACTGCCAGATGAAGCCGATGAGCGCCGCCGACAGCACGACCGGCAGGTAGTAGGCAGTCTGGTAGAACTTCGTGCCGCGCAGTTCCTTGTCGAGCAGCACCGCGAGGAACATCCCGAATGGCGTGAACACCAGGAAGAGCCCCAGCAGCCAGACGACGTTGTGCCAGATCGCGGGCCAGAAGGCCGGGTAGATGGTCATGGCGTCGACGTAGTTCTGCAGACCGATGAACTCTGCGTCGGCGACCCCGCCGATGCCGTCCCAACTGGTGAATGACAACGCGACGGTGATGAGGGCGGGGATCCAGATCAGGCCTCCGACGATGAGCATCGGGACGGCGGCCATGAGCACCAGCGTGGTGCGGTCGCGGCCGTTCAGTTTGCCCGCGTCGTTCGGCGCCACCATGGTCGGTTTCTTCTTGAGCATATCGATGCCTCCTAGTGCCCGAAGATCGAGACTTTTTGCCGCTGGACGGACTGGAGGATCGAGTCGATGTCCCCCGGGGTGCGCAGGTAGGCCTGGAAGGCCGGGTTGAGCACCGTGGTTGCGAAATCGGGCCTGGTGTCGCGGTCGAGGAAGTGCGTCAGGTTCTTCGCCTTGCCGATCTCCTCCACAGCCTTGCGCTGCAGTCGCGAGTACGACGACTGGTCAGCGAGCTCGCTGGCACCGATCTTCGACGGGTCGCCCGCCAGCAGGATGTTGATGGCTTCCGGCGAGCCCAGATAGGCGATCAGTTCCCTGGCCAACTCCGGGTTCCGCGGTTCTGCCGCCATCATGAATCCGTCGACGGGGGCCTCGACGACATCGGCACCGACCGCTGGGTCGAACTCCGGAAACATGAAGAAGTCCAGATCGTCGGGGGCATCACTGGTCTGCCACTGCTGGTCGAGGAACATCCCCATGGTGTACATGGCGGTGTTCTCCAGGAGCAGTCCCTGTGCGGCTTCCTGCCAGGCCCGCCCGAGCGGGTCGGCTTGCTGGAACGGCAGGAGCTGGTCCCAGGCGCGGAAGACGGCCTTGGCCGGCTCGCCGTCCCACGGCTCCTCGCCTGCCATCAAGGCGACGTGGTAGTCGTAGCCGTTGACACGGAGGTTGAGCATGTCGAAGGTGCCCATCGCCTCCCAACCCTCTTTGTCGGCCATACCGATCGGGGTGATGCCCGCAGCCTGGATCTCCTCGTTGAGGCTGAGCCACTCGTCGAGGGTGGTCGGTGGACTCCACCCGTGCGCCTCCCAGAGGCTCGGCTTGTAGAAGACGGCCCACGGGTAGTAGGTGCTCGGCACGAAGATCATGCTGCCGTCGGTGCCCGTCGAAGCGGCTCGCATCGAATCGGGCATGCCTTCGAGGCCTGCCCAGATGTCGTCGAGCGGGGCGATGAGGCCGCGTTCACCGAAGTAGCGGGCGCGATAGCCGGCGAACCAGGTGAACACATCGTTCGGGTTGCCCTGGAGGTAGTTGTTGATGCTTGCCTTGAACGTCTCGTGGTCGAGGACGTTGATGTCCACCTCCCCGCCGGGGAAGTCGTCCATCATGGCGCGCATCGATGCGCGCGGGATGGCGTCGGACTCGTAGGAGCCGACGCTGATGTCGGCACCGTCGCTAGCGGTCGCCCCCGTGCATCCCGCGAGGGCGGCGGCAGCGCCGATCCCGAAGGTGCCGAGCAGCGCGGTGCGTCTGGTCACGGGGGCCAGTGCTGGTCTGGGCACGAGTTCTCCTTTCTTTGGTTGGTTTCGGAGATTCAGGCCGATGCCCGAACGATGAGTTCTGTGGGAAGGGTGACGGACTCCGGGTTCCCGCCCGCCAGCGCGCGGTGCAGGACTTCAGCTGCGTTGGCTCCGATTTGGGCGATCGGCTGCCGAACGGTCGTCAGCGGCGGGAGGCAGCGCGCGGCGAAACGTTGGTCGTCGAATCCGACGACGCGGACATCGTCGGGCACCCGGCGCCCCAGGGCCTGCAGCAAGGCCATCACGCCCAAGGCCTGCCGGTCGGAGGCGCAGAGCACCGCGTCGATGGCGGGCTCGTGTGCCAGGAGTGCGGCCATCGCGTTCGTGCCGCCTTCGCCGCCCCAGGAAGCCGACGCAACCAGGTCGGAGCGGAAATGGCTACCGAGGGCATCGCGCTGTCCGGCGACGCGCGTCTCGGCGGAATAGGAGTCCTTCGGGCCTGCGAGGATGGCAACCGTGCGGCTGCCCCGTTCCAGGACGTGTCGGGCGCCGAGTTGGCCGCCCTGGTAGTCGTCCGCGTGCACGGTCCAAAGGTTCACGCGCGGGATGTCGATGGCGCCGCAGAGGATGGTGGGCAGCGTGGGATCGAGAGCGGCGAGGATGGGGTCCTCGATGTGCGGCGTGAGGTGGATGACGCCGTCCAGCCTGGCTGGATCGAGGTGACGGATCGCGCGTTCGCGTTCGTCCCCATTCGTCGCGATCAGCAAGGACAGGCTGATTTCCGTGCCAGTGAGGGCCGACGAGATGCCCTGCAGCATGAGCCCGAACGTCGGATCCTCGAACACTTCTCCGTAGGGCTCCGTCAGCACCGCGGCGTAGACGTCGCTGCGGCCCGACGCCAGTGACCTGGCGTGGACGTTGGCCTCGTAGCCGCACACGGCGATGGCTGCCTCGACCCTGGCGCGCGTGCGTTCAGCGACCGGCCCGCCGTTGAGGACGCGCGATACCGTGCCGCGGCCCACGCCGGCGGCCTTGGCGACATCCTCGATGGTCGGGCGGTGCATCGTTGCGTTCCTTTCCAGTCTGACAAGCAGTGGGAACGCTCCCACTACGTACAGTATACATATCGTACCGCGCCGTGGGAGCAGGGGCGGGTTAGTTCCCTCGAATCACCGCCGGGACACGCGGTTCACCTCCACCAGCTCGAGAAACCGACGACGAGGGCCGGGATCCCAGCGGATCCCGGCCCTCGTCGTCGGTCAGCGTCGAACGTCAGCGCTGGACGCGCGCGTTGCCCTCCCACATCGACCACACGGCGGCCTCGTCGGCCGGCGAAGCGTAGTCGTACAGGCTCGTCGCGGCCATGGCGCCGGTGGCCCAACCGAACTGCATACACTTCTCCGCAGGCCAGCCCTGGAGGATGCCGTAGAGCACGCCGCCGATGGAGCCGTCACCGCCACCGATGCGGTCCATCACGTCGATGTCCCGGAGCGGCGCGTAGTGGAACTCGCCCTCGCCCCAGAGCAGCATGCCCCACTTGTGGTGGTTCGCGGACACAACCTCACGCAGCGAGGTGCCGATGAACTGAGCATCCGGGTACGCGGCCTGGATGCGCTCGTTCATCTTCTTGAACTGGTCGATCTCGTCGTCGATGTCCTCGCCGCCCGCTTCCGGGCCCTCGATGCCGAGGCAGAGCTGGAAGTCCTCCTCGTTGCCGTAGAGCACGTCGCAGAGCTCGGCGATGTCGTGAAACGCCTGCGAAAGCTCCTCCTCGCGGCCCTCCCAGAAGGTGGCTCGGTAGTTGAGGTCGAACGTGATCCGGGTGCCGTTCTCCTTGGCCTTGCGGGCCACCTCGACGCAGAACTTCGACGTCTCAGGCGACAGCGCAGCGATCAGACCCGACATGTGCAGGATCTTCACGCCTTCCTCGACGAACAGCTTGTCCAGGTCGAAATCCTCGACCTTGAGCTCGCGGCCGACCTCGCCGGCGCGGTCGTTCCAGACGCGCGGGGCGCGGCCGCCGAAGCCGGAGTCGGCGATGTTGAACTGGTGGCGGTAGCCCCAGGCATCCCCCTGCGGGATGTCCGGACCCTCGTAGCCCATGCCGCGGGCACGCAGGTCGGCCTTGATGAACGCCGAGACGGGGGAGCCCTCGATGAAGTTCGAGAGCACCTTCGTCGGCAGCCCGAGGTGGGAGGAGATGGAGGCGACGTTCGACTCTGCGGACGTGGCCTGCATCAGGTAGCGGGCGGAGTGGTGCACGGCCTGGCGGTTCTCGGGGGTGATGCGCACACCCATCGAGGTGGGGACCACCATGGCCCACTGGGCGTCTTCACGCAGCTGCATGTGTAATCAGTCCTTTTCTTGTCGGTTGGGGAATCGGGTCAGCCGGCGACTTCGTTGCGCTCTTCGGTGGCCCACATGGTGTGGAAGCTACCTTCCTTGTCGATGCGCTTGTAGGTGTGCGCACCGAAGTAGTCGCGCTGCCCCTGGATGAGGGCGGCGGCGAGGCGCTCGGAGCGGACACCGTCGTAGTACGACAGCGACGAGGAGAACACCGGGGCCGGCACACCGTGCAGCGCGGACAGCGACACGACGCGACGCCACGACGGCAGGGTCTTGACGATGCGGTCGTAGAAGTACTTGTCGCCGATGAGCAGCGGCAGGTCCGGGTTGGCGTCGTAGGCGCGGGTGAGCTCACTCAGGAACGCGGCACGGATGATGCAGCCGTCGCGCCAGATGCGGCCGAGGTCGCCGAGGTTGATCTCCCAGCCGTACTCCTCCGCGGCGGCCTGGATCTCGTTGAAGCCCTGCGAGTAGGCGACCAGCTTGGACGCGTAGAGGGCCTGGCGGACGTCCTCGATGAAGGCGTCGCGGTCCTCGACATTCCACGGTGCCTCTTCGCCGGCGAAGCCCTGTGCGGCCTCGCGCTGCGGCGCCGACGACGACAGGCCGCGGGCGAAGGTGGCCTCGCCGATGCCGGTGACCGGCACGCCGAGGTCGAGCGCGGTCTGGACGGTCCAAGCGCCGGTGCCCTTCTGGGCGGCGGCGTCGACGATGATGTCCACCAGCGGCTTGCCGGTCTCGGCATCCACCTGGCGAAGCACCTCGACGGAGACCTCCATCAGGTAGGAGTCGAGCTCGCCCTTGTTCCACTCGTCGAAGATGTCGGCGATCTCGGCCGGTGTGAGGCCGAGCGCGCGGCGCAGGAGGTCGTAAGCTTCGCTGATGACCTGCATGTCGGCGTACTCGA
>JAAYZP010000393.1 GCA_012514785.1 Propionibacterium sp.
AAACACCTCGAAAACGCCGCTTGACACAACATAGGAGCGTCCACCCCCGGCATGCAGAGACCAGATCCCAGCGACGCTCGAGGATGGTTTCGACCACGCCGCAGGGCTGACGCCCGGCGGCGGCTCAACCATCAAATGAAGCCCAGCCACCTCAAGGCACTTGCTGGTTGAGCTCGCCCGCGACGAAGGAGCCGGCGATGGTCGAAACCAATGTCAACGCCCGTAGAGTCCGGGGTGGTTTCGACGGACGCTCGCTGCTCAACCGTCAAAGGGCACCTGCTCAGGCGGAGGCCAGGCCCGAGGCGCGGCGCACGGGCGTGGCGAGCGACTCGACGAACGCCTCCCGCGTGCCGTAGATCCTGAGCGCGGTCCGCGCCCGCGTGATCCCCGTGTACACCAGCTCCCGGGTGGCCAGCGGCGACCCGACCGGCGGCAGCACGACGCTCACCGTGTCGTACTGCCCGCCCTGGGACTTGTGGATCGTCATGGCGTGCAGGTCGTGCGCGTCCTCCAGCAGCACCGGCGGCACCAGCAGCGGCTGGCCACCCTGGTCGACGGCCGCCACCAGCGCCCCGTCCTGCTCGACGATGACCGCCACGTCGCCGTTGTTGAACGCGTCGGTGTTCTGCGTGAGCAGCAGCGGCTGCCCCACGTACCGCTCGGCCGCCCCGTAGGAGGGCAGCGCCGCGGCGATCACCTCGCGAGCCGCCCGCGACCAACCCTGCACCCCGTGCCGGCCCAGCCGGTGCGCGCACAGCACCCGGTGCCGCCTGAGCGCCGCCAGCGCGGACTTAGCGTCCCCGGCGCTGGAGGCGGCCACGACGTCGAGCGCCGTGGAGCGCACGTCGTCGCGGAACCGTGGCAGGGATGCGATCGGCTGGGCGTCGTAGTCGAACCACTCGATCGTCGACGACGCCTCGATCATGGCGAGCGCGCCCTCGGCGTCCCCGGCGTCGATGGCGCGGGCGAGTTCGGCGATGTCCTGGTTGCTGCGACGGTTCGTCTGCAGCTCCACCACGGAGCCGGTCTGGGTGAGCGCGGGGTTGGCGACGATGTCGGCCAGCACGGCGCCCGCCTCCACCGAGCGGAGCTGGTGGGGGTCGCCCACGAGCACCAACCGGGTGGTGTGCGCGAGCGCGTCCAGCAGGGAGGCCATGTGCTCCAGCGAGACCATCGAGGACTCGTCGAGGACCACGACGTCGTGGGGCAGGGGGTTGTCGCGGTGGTGCGTGGCGCCGGGGCCGCGGACGCGCTTGCCGAGGATCCGGTGCAGCGTGCCGTGCGTCACCTCCGAGGTGGCATCGTCGTGGAGTTTTCCGCGCACGGAGTCGAAGAGCTGGCGCGCGGCGCGGCCGGTGGGGGCGGCGAGCGCCACCGAGATCGGTGCGGCGGCTCCCAGCGAGTTGAGGATGCGCACCACCGTCGTGGTCTTGCCCGTGCCCGGGCCGCCCGTGACGACGCTGGTCATGTGCCGCATCGCGGCCTCGACCGCGCGGTCCTGCGCGGCATCGGGGTCCCCGGTGCCCTCGAGGACGGTGAAGATGTCGGTGATCGGCAGCCCGCGGCGCTCGGCAAGGGCATCGGCCACCTGCCGCTCCTGCACGTAGAACCGGGTGAGGTACAGGCGTCCGTCGACGAACGTGAACGGGCAGCCCTCGCCGACGATCCGCGACGACGCCACCTCCGCCGCCCAGGAGTCGGGTTCGGGCCACTGCAGCGCCACGGGCGCCACCTCGTGGCCGTCGTCGATCTCCGTGGTGGGCTTCAGCTCGTGCGCCGTGGCCAGCGGCAGGCACACGGAGCCGTGGCGCAGCTCCCGCACGGCCAGCGCGCAGGCGAGGACCACGTCGTCGCGGTCCTCGAAGCCGTGCGCCATGCGCCGGGCCAGGTGGAAGTCCGCCAGCGCGATCATGCCGGCCTCGGCGAACTCGCGCAGCCGGCCTGTGGCCGAGATCGGGATCTCATGCATGGATGCCTCCCAGCAGTTCGCTCACCGCGACGACGAGCTCGGCGCTCGGGAACCACGCGAATACGCCGCACGTGGTGCCGTCGACCACCGGCGTGTCCGCGCCGGCCATACCCCGGACGAAGAGGTACCCGGCGCCGCCCAGGTGGCGCTCCGGGTCGTAGCCGGGCAGCCGCAGCGCGAGGTAGCGGTGCAGCGCGGCGCTGTAGAGGATGGCCTGCAGCGGGTAGTGCGCGGCCATCATCGCCTCCGCCATCGCGGACCGGGTGAAATGGCCCAGCGTGAGCGGCTCGTCGACGGGCGCGAGCCGGTTGGTCTTGTAGTCGACGACGATGAACCTCCCCTCCTCGCTCTGCAGCACCGCGTCGATCGACCCGGTGAGCATGCCCTGCAGCAGGGCCGAGGATGCGGGCGAGGCCTGAAGCCTGGCGGGGTAGGCGACGAGCGGGTCGTCGTCGGGCAGGTGCTCGGCCAGCAGGTCGGCCAGCGCCCCGAGCGTGGCGCCGGAGCGCTCGGCCATCGGCAGGTCGAAGTCGAGCTCCGGCAGGCGGAGGGCCAGCGGGATGTGGCTGAGCGACTGCGACGTCAGCGGCGTGAGCGGGGTGCGCACGATGGCCTCGAGCCCGGCCGCCAGGGACGCGGACTGCTCGTCGTCGAACCCGACGGCCATCTCGCCCACCAGCGATTCGATGCGGCCGGGCAGCCCGTCGGGTGCCCAGTCGAGTTGCTCGAGCGCCTCGTGGACGAGCGTGCCGAACGCGGCACCGGCCGGCAGCGACCCCATCGGTGCGGGGATCGAGAGCCGCTCGTCGACAGGGACGTCCTCGAGCCCGTCCTCCTCGATCACCTCGTCGGCACCGGAGGGGAGGTCGTGCAGGCCGGTGGTGAGCCCCGTGTACGAGGTGCGGCGCCAGAGCTGGTCCACCTCCCTGGTGAACCGCAGCGGCCGGATCTCGGGCGGGTCCTCGTGGCGCGCGTAGCGCCGCGGCTCCTGGGCGGCGTCGACGTCGTAGGTGCGCACCCCGGGCAGGAACGGGGCGAGCTGCCATCGGTACTTCGGGCCGAGCCGGTCCTGCATGCGGTCGCGGAAGATGGCTGCCGACAGGGGGCCGGTCTCGGCCTTCCGCGTGTCGGTGTGCCAGGCGATCGCCAGGTGTTTCGCGCGGGTGAGCCCGACGTACAGGAGCCGCAGTTCCTCGTCGCGGGCCTGTTCGGTGGCGAGCCGGCCGATGTCGTCGGCGTCGTCGACGGGGGTGAGCCAGAGGTGGCGCCGGCCATCGCGCACGAGGTTGAACGGCCACTTGAGCACCACGCGGGTGGTGGACATGTCGGGCATCAGCACGATCGGGAACTCCAGGCCCTTGGCCGCGTGGAGCGTCATCACCTTCACCGCCACGTCGTCGGTGCTCACCCGCACATCGGCCTCGTCGTCGAGCCGCTCGGCCTCCTCGATCACGCGGATCAGCGCGAGCGGGTCCCGGTGCCCGGAGCGGTCCAGCAGCTCGGCCACGTGGGTGAGGTCGGTGAGGTAACGCCCGCCGGCCGGCGTGGGGGTCATGCGACGGTCGAGGTGCAACTCGGCGCGGATCACCCCGAGAGCGGCACCCGCGCCGGCGGCCTCGAGCGCCCGGCCCGCACGGATCAGCACGTCCCAGATGGCGGTGGACGCCTCCGCGGAGCTGAGCTCGGCCACGGTGGCCCCGACGAGGTCCGTGAGCGCCACGACGCGCTTGGCCGCGTCCGCGGACGGGACCAGGGCCTTCAACAGGCGCTTCCAGTCGGTGGCTGCGGGCTGGCCCCAGACGCTCGTGCCCCCGAACTGCACGGCCGGGTAGCCGAGCTCCGTCAGCCGCGCGGTGACGCGGCGGGCGGTGTTGGCCGTGCGGGCGAGCACCGTGATGTCGGCGGGCGTGACGGGGTCGCCGTCGATCCGACAGTGCTGCAGCAGGTTGTCGATCTGGCGCACGAGGTCCGACGTGGCGACCTCGTCGTGGACGAGCGGCTCCGGCACCGCCACGCGCCGGATCCAAATCCGGCTCGGCTCCGCGATGCCGAGGTCCAGGCGGGGGGCGTGCTTCGTGGCCACCGGCGTCACCTGGATCCGCTCGTCGCCGAGGTGGAGGCGGTCCAGGAGACTGGTGACGCCGTCGACGATGCCCGGATCGGAGCGGTGGTTGGTGCCGAGCGACGCCTTCTCGGCGTGGTCGGCCGCGTCGAGGTAGCTGAGGATGTCGGCGTTGCGGAAGCCGTAGATGGACTGCTTCGGGTCCCCGATCAGGATGGTGGGGCGCCCGTCGTCGACGAACGCCTGCTTGATCACCTGCCACTGCTCCGGGTCCGTGTCCTGGAACTCGTCGACCAGCACGACGGCGTAGCGCTCGCGCAGCCACGCCCGCGCGGCCGGGCCGGCGACGTCGTCGCGAAGCACGTCGCGCATCCGCGTGATCAGGTCGTTGAACGTGACCAGCCCCTGCGCCTCCTTCCGGCGCTCGAACTCGACGCGCACGGCCTCCCCGAAGGTGACGTGCGGGGAGCCCTCCGGCTCGAGGGGGAGCGTGGAATCGCAGACCTTGCGCGCGATCTGTTCGGCCTCGTACGGCGTGAGCGGAGGACGTGCCTCGCCGCTGAACAGCGCCAGGTAGCAGTCGGCGGCGCACTCGTCGACGAGCGTGTCGGCCTGGGTGAGCTGCTCGGCGTGGTCGGCGTCGCCCAGGATGCCGAGGCCGCTCAGCGCGAGCTGGCAGAAGGCGTGGGTGGTGAGGATCGTCGCCTGGTCGAACTGGTCCAGCGCCCCGTGCAGCCGATCCAGGCACTCCTCGGGTCGCTCCGACGTCGCGAGGTGGTGGGCCACGGGGTCCGCCTCCGGATCGGGGGCCGCCCCGTCGGCGATCCAGCGCTGCAGGAGGAGGGCAGCGCGCTCGATCGCGGCGAACACGCGGCTGCGCAGCTCGGCGGCCGCGTTGTTGCCGAACGTGATCATCAGCAGGGAGCCGACGTCGAGCCCTCGCTCGGCGATGTAGCGCACGGCGAGCGCGGCGATCGTGTACGTCTTGCCGGTGCCGGCGCTGGCTTCGAGGAGCAGGGTGGCGTCGGGCAGCGGGCCCGTGAGTTCGAAGTGCTTCACCAGGTGCCTCCGGCTTCGATCAGGGGCAGGTACATCGCGGCCGCCCAGCGCTCGAACGTGCTGGAGCCGTCGCCGACCGGGGCATCGGCGTCGGCGGGGTCCTTCAGCAGCTCGGTGAGCGGGTCGGCGTAGAACAGCGACCACAGCTCGTCGGGGAACCACTTGCGGAAGGCGAACGGCGGGGGATCGGTCCAGTTCGCCGCCAGGAACTGGCCCCGCGACAGCTCGGTGGCCAGCTGGTAGCCGGCGTCCCACGGCACCGGCAGGAGCCGCGACGTGCCGATCCGCATCGCGCGTAGGTAGAGCTCCAGCAGCTCCGTGGCGCGCTCCGGGCTCGGCTGGCGCAGCGTGGAGCGGCGCGCACGGTTCTGATTCGTGGGGCGGATGACCTCGCCTGTGGCCGGGATGCCGCTGGCCGCCAGCGCCAGCGTCTCCAGCCAGGGCACGAGCAGCGGGCCGGAACGCTTGCTCGCCGCGGGCCGCACGAGGGCGTCGCCGTGCATGCCGACGACGCCGGTCAGCGTGGTGCCGCCCAGCTCGAGCCGCACCGGGACGTGCCGCAGGCGGTCGGAGAGGCGCTCGCCGGCGGCCTCCGCGACGAGCCACGCCCGCTCACCGACCTGGTCGGCGAGGCTCGCGCCCAGCGTGGAGGGTGGGAAGATCTGGCGGGCGAGCTCGCGCCTCGTGAGCTGCTGGGGGTGGTCGTGGCGCAGCAGGCCCTGGATGAACGCGTCGGTGACCTGCCACTCCTCCAGCGAGCCGAGCCGCAGCGGGACCGCATCGTCGATGCGCGGATCGTCGAACCACCGGATGCCGGCGGAGGAGCGCAGGAATGCCTTCAGCGGATCGCGGAGGAACCGCCCCAGCTCCTCCAGCGACACCCGCGCCGGTGTCTCGCCGACGGGCAGGGCCATGGCCTCGCGGCGGCGCACCTCGACGGGCCGCTCCGCGTGCTCGTGGCTCCGGACCGCGCCCTCGAAGGCGACGCGGTCGAAGCTGCCGGGTGGCGCGAAGGCGCCGGCGTTGAACGGCTGCGGCGCATGGTGCTGCGGCGTGACGTCGACGCCGAGCTCCCGGCCCAGCCAGGCGATGGCCACCGGCATCTCCAGCGGCGCGCCGGTGCGCTCCGAGCGGGTGCCGGTGACGATGATGAGCCGCTCGGCCGCGCGGGCGTGCGCGAGCGCGAGGTGCAGCCGGCGCGACCGGACGTCCGGCAGGGCGCCGGGGACCTCGTCGGGCAGCGCGCGTTCGGTGGCGTCGCCGAGGCCGACGAACGCCACCACCTTCGCGTCGACGTGCCGGATCTCGCCGGGCGCCACGACGTGCAGGCCCCCGTTGCCGATCGCCGGCCGGTGCCAGCGCGCGGGGAGGTCGGCCAGCAGGAGGCGGCGGAACTCGCGCCGGTTGAACCGCGCGCCGCTGTGGGCGTGGGACCGGGCGAGGCGGTCGAGCGAGGTCAGGGCCTGGCGCTCCATCCACGCGTCCTCGTAGCCGAGCCCCACCAGCTCTTCCAGCGCGCGGGTGGCGAGGTCGCACCACGCCGGCACCGACAGCTCGTCGCGGGTGGCGTGCGCCAGGGCGCGCAGCCTGCTCACGACCTCGGAGAGCGAGCCGATGAGCGGCAGGTCGTTGGACGTGGTGGTCTCCACGCCCGCCACCCCCGGCGGCCCGATTTCGGCACCCATCGCCACGCCCGTGAGCAGCGCGTCGAGGCCGCGGAACCACGTGTTGAACTCGGTGTTCGGCAGCCCGAACCGGCCGCGCTGCGCCGCGTCGAGGCCCCAGCGGATCTGGGCGTCGGAGACCAACTGGAGGAGGTCCTCGCGGGACTGCGCGAATCCCCAGCGCCGCGAGATCGCGGGCATGAGCAGGAACTCGACGACCTGCGTCGCGGTGGCGCGGTCGTCGAGGATCGCGAACGCGGCCTCCAGCGCCTCCAACGCGAGGTTGCCGCCGACGGCGGGCGCCACCTCCGCCACCCGCAGCCCCTGCCCGGGATGCGAGCCGTCGCCGCGGAAGACGGCGTTGATCACCGGCGCCCAGCCCGTCGGGTCGGGGGTCACGATGCGCACGTCGCGGGCCTCCAGCGCGGGATCCTCCTCGAAGCACCGGGTGAGGGCGTCGCGCAGCACCTCGGCCTGGCGCAGCCGGGAATGCGAGCCGTGGACCTCGGTGACCGGTGCGGCCCGCAGCGGCTTGCCGACGCGCTCGGCCGGCTCCCGGGCGACGCCGTCCAGCCAGGCCGGCTCGTCGCGGACGAACCAGGCGGTGTGTGGGCGCGCGGCGGCGACCAGGGCGACGTCGGCCCGGGGGACCTCGTCGACGCCGAACAGCCAGGTGCCGGTGGCGTCCCGCTCGGCAGCACCCCGTAGCGCCTCCGCGAGCCGCAGCGGATCGAACCCCAGCGACGCGGCCGTGCGGCGCAGCAGGGCCGGCTGCCAGGACAGGTGCCGGGGCAGGGCGTCATCGTCGCCCGCCATCCAGGCCGCGACGAGCTCGGGTGCCTCGTCGACGTAGCTGCGCAGCAGCCGCGCGAGCCGGGCGGCGGCCGAGAGGCGGCGTCCGGGGCGGGCGAGGAAGCGGCCGAGCAGCGCGTGGTCAGGTGCGACGTCGCCGAGGGACTCCCACACGGCCGTCACCAGGCGGGGGGAGTGCCAGGCGTCGTACTGCTCCAGGACGCCCGCCGACTCCGCCAGCTCCCGGCGGAACTGCCGCGGGGTGACGAAACGGATACCGGCGGCGATGCCGTCGACGGCGGCGATCTCCTGGCTCAGGAGCCGTGCGCTGCCGGGGGAGTCGACGATCACCCGCACGGTGTCGAACGGCGTGCGCATCGCCTCGCGCAGCTCGCCGGCCAACGCACCCACCATGGCCCGCCAACTCTGGCCCACCCTGATCCGGAGCATGCACACCTCCTCGAACCCTGCACACCGACGTCAGCCTAGCGAGCGGCTCGGACAATTCCGCCCAGGTGGTACTTTGGCGGCGCAGGAGGCCACCCGACATGAACGACATCCTCGCCGCACTCGACCCGGAGCAGCGCGAAGTGGCGACCACCCTGGACGCGCCCGTCGTCGTCCTGGCCGGCGCCGGGACGGGTAAGACGCGCGCCATCACCCACCGCGTGGCGCACGCCGTGAGCGAGGGCGTCTACGACTCGCGGGCCGTGCTGGCCGTGACGTTCACCACGCGGGCCGCAGGCGAGATGCGCGCCCGGCTCGCGGGGCTCGGGGTGCGCACCACCCAGGCGCGCACCATCCACTCGGCCGCGCTCAGGCAGTGCCGCTACTTCTGGCCGCAGGCCTACGGCAGCGAGTTCCCCGAGGTGGCGGAGAACACGTTCGGCATCGTCGCGCGCGCCGCCAACCACGTCGTCGGGGAGTCGGAGACCGCGCTGATCCGGGACCTCGAGACCGAGATCTCCTGGGCCAAGTCCAGCAACGTGACCCCCGAGACGTACCCCGAGCTGGCCGCGGGGCGCGCGGTCGCCGGGGCGAGCCCGACGCAGGTGGCCGCCGTGATGGCCACCTACGAGAAGGCCAAACGGGCCCAGGGCGTGGTCGACTTCCACGACCTGCTGCTCTGCAACGCGGCCCTGCTGACCAACCACGCGGAGGTCGCCGAGCAGATCCGTGCGCAGTACCGCCATTTCGTCGTCGACGAGTACCAGGACGTCTCCGCGATCCAGCACCGGCTCGTCTCCCTGTGGGTGGACGGCCGCGACGACCTGTGCGTGGTGGGCGACCCCAACCAGGCCATCCACTCCTTCGCCGGCGCCGATCCGCGATTCCTGCGGGAGTTTGCCCGCGAACACGACGGCGCCCACACCGTGCGGCTGGTGCGCAACTACCGCTCCACCCCGGAGATCCTGAAGCTCGGCAACCACGTGCTGCGCCCCCGAGCCTCCGAGCAGCTGCGCCCCACCCGGCCCTCGGGCCCCGCACCCCAGTTGCTGGCGTCGGGCACCGCGGCCAACGAGGCCCAGGGTGTGGCCGACTGGGTGCTCGAGCGTCGCGGCGCGGGCACGGCGCTCTCGGAGCTCGCGGTGCTCTACCGCATCAACGCGCAGTCGCCGGCGCTCGAGGCGGCGTTCGACGAGCGGAACATTCCCTACACCGTGCGCGGCACGGAGCGGTTCTACGAGCGCGGTGAGGTGCGGCAGGCGGTCGCGCAGCTGCAACGGCACGCCGAGGCGGACCCCGACGCCAGCGCCAGCGAGGTGCTCACCGCGGCGCTCCAGGCGCTCGGCTGGAGCGCCGACGCGCCGGCCGGGCAGGGGCGGCAGCGCGAGCGGTGGGAATCGGTCGCCGCGCTCAAGCAGATGCTCGAGGACGAGATCCAGGACGATCCCGCATGGACCGCGGAGGACGCGTCGGTGTGGCTCCGCGAGCGCGCCTCCTGGCAGCACTCGCCCGTGGCCGACGCGGTGACGCTCAGCACCATGCACGCGGCCAAGGGCCTGGAGTGGGACGACGTCGCCGTCATCGGCGTGCGCGAGGGCCTGGTGCCGTTCTCGCTCGCCCAGGGCGAGGACGAGGTGGCGGAGGAGCGGCGGCTGCTCTACGTCGCCTGCACCCGGGCCCGCAACGAGCTGCGGATCAGCTGGAACTTCATCGGCGGCGGCGGGAAGCAGCAGCGCTCCCGCTTCCTGTCCGGGCTGCGCGAGGCCAGGACGGAGCGCGCCCGGCCGCGGGAGACGACGTCGCTGAAGTCGAGGCCCTGCCTGGTGTGCGGTCGACTGCTGGCCACCCCTGCGGAGCGCAAGCTGCGGCGCCACGAGGACTGCGCGCTGCCCATCGACGAGGCGCTGTTCGAGTCCCTGCGGGCCTGGCGCAAGCGCACCGCCGACGAGGCGAGCGTGCCGGCGTTCGTCGTGTTCACCGACGCCACGCTCATGGCGATCGCCGAGGCGAAACCATCCGACGAGCGCGGCCTGCTGGCGCTGCCCGGCATCGGGCGGGGCAAGCTCACGAAGTACGGCGACGAGGTGCTGGGGCTCCTGCGCGAGCACGGCTGAGTCCCGCTCAGCCCTCCGCGCAGCCGGGCACCCGGCAGTGGGCCCGCCGGTGGTGCCGGGCCGAGGAGACCCCGGGGTCGTCCTGCAACGACCACGACAGCGACGTCGCGAACAGCGTGCCGGCCCGTCGTCGGTGCAGCGTCTCGATCTCCAGCACGACGCCGGCGGCCACCCAGCGCGCCAGCAGCGGATCCGGGGTGGCGACGTCGATCGCGTCGGTCAGGCACGTGGGGCAGGGTGCGGATCCCGCTGCCGTCATGGGGCCCACGGTGCCGCGGGCGCCGTCGACGTACGCGTAGAGCACCGTCGCCTCCTGGAATGCCTGGCTCTCCAGCAACGGTGACGTGCCCGGCGGCGCCCCGAACACCACAATCTGCGCCCCGACGGGAAACCCCCGGTCCTGCTCGGCCTCGGCCGGCGTCCAGGCCTGCGTCGTCCACCCGGCAGCCCGCAGCGCGTCCACGAGCTCCGGGTGCTCGTCGGGACGATCGGCCCCGGTCACCACAGCGATCACGAGCCGAGTATCGCACCTCGGCCACGCAGCCTCGGCCCGGTGGTGCCGAGGAACGCAAAACGGGCCGATGCCATGCATCGACCCGTCAGCAGATATTGGGCGTGAATCAGGCGCGACCGAGAATGCGGTTGAGGTTGGTGCCGCACTCGGGGCACTTACCCTTGGCCATCTTCGTGCCCTTGTCGTTGACGACGACGTCGCCCTTGGCCTCGCGCTTCGCCTTGCACTTGACGCAGTAGAACTCGCCTTCCCAAGTTTCCTGGGCCATTGTTCCTTCTAGTGGATTTGTTAGCCGCCGGTTCGCCGACGACGCTTGTTGCACTGTAGCCGGAAAGTGGCTTACAGAGCGGGACATGAGTGGAGTCCCGTGGTCCTCCACTCGCCTTCCCCTGCGAGCGAGCCCCACGGGACTCACGCTCGTAGTCTGTCGGTTGGCGCGATTGTCCGTCAACTCGGGTGGGCGACGACTAGGGCCCGAGCAGCCTGCGGAGTTGCTCGTCGAGATCGTCGGTGGGCGGGTCGTCGGCGCGGGAGATGAACGCCAGCGGGTCCTCCAAATCCTTGGCCGTCGGCACCATGTCCGGGTGGCGCCAGACCTGGTCGCGGCTGGCGATGTCGCCGTGGTGTTCGATCGCGGCCCAGAGGTTCTCCGCGTCGCGCACCATCCGGGGCGCCAGGTCGAGCCCGATGAGCTCCCTCAGCACCGACCGGACGGGCGAACCGGCCGCGCGACGGCGGCGCAGCACCTCCGAGAGCTGGGGCGCGTGCGGCATCCACTTCTCCATCACTCGGGCCGAGACGTGGTCCACCCAGCCCTCGACCAGCGCCAGCAGCACGCCGAGGCGGTCGAGGATACCGAGCTGCTTCTCGGTGCTCGCCGGACGGAAGAAGGACACCTGGACCTCCTCGCCCATCCGCACCATGTCCTCCATGGACATGTTCTGCAGGCTCTCCGGGTTCAGGCGCTCGGTGATCGCGTCGAGGTCGATCGTGATCTCGCGCGCGTAGTGGCTCATGAGCGCCAGCAGCTGGGGTGAGAGCCACCCGACGTGGCGGAAGAGGCGCTGGCGCGCGGCCTCGCGGACGAGGAGCACGAGCATCATGTCGGTGTCGTCGGCCTCGAGGTCCTGCGTGAACTGCGCCACGTTCGCCGGCACGACGACCACCTCCGTGCCCTCGAACAGGTTGAACCCGATCTCGGTGCCGGTGAGCGTGTCGCGCGCGACCTTCGAGAGCTCGCGACGAAGCCGGTCGCGGTAGGTCAGCGAGGCCGAGGTGCGCATCAGGGGGCCCATCATCGCGCCGAGGTCCACGCCCTCGGGCATCCCCTCCGTCGCCCCCTCGGTGGAGCTGCGCTCCAGCGCGTCCCCCAGACCATCGATGATGGGTTCGACGATGGCCCGCCAGGCCGCGCTCGTCTCGTCGAGCCAGCCGGTGCGGGTCACGGTGCGCGCCGGCACCTCCGGCTCCGCGAAGGTCGTGAACTCGTTCAGCCAGGACTGCGCGATCCGCTCGGCGTCGACGACGGCCGCGCGCTCGTGCGGCAGGAGCTCCGGGTCGGGGCCCTCCGCGACCGTCGCCTGCTTCGCGGCGGTGATCGTCGTCAGCCACGCCGCATCCGGGTCCTGGTCGGCCGGGGTCATGCCGAACATCCGGCCACCGGCCTGCATCTTCTGCATGCGCTCCATCAGGGCGCCCAAGTCCAGCTCGCCCTCGTCGCCGACGATGCCCATCTGCTGCAGCATCTTGCGCAGTTCCTCGAAATTGAAGCCACCCGGTTCGGTCACGTGGACCACCTCCTAGGGTTCCTATTCAACCGTACGACGCAAGCGCGGTGCCATCCGCTTTGCAGTAGGTTGCTAGTCTTTCTGCTGAAGTGGGCTGAAGGGAGCGGGCGTGAGTCGCAATGCCGTCGCCGTATCCGCCTCGGTGCTGTTCGTCGTCCTCGCCGCCATCCTGGTCCTGACCCCGGCGCCGTACGTGACGTGGCGCCCCGGCACCCCGGTCAACGTGCTCGGTTCCACCGATTCCGGCCCCATCATCGACGTGACCGGGACGCCGACGTACGACAGCACCGGCCAGCTGTTGCTGACGATCGTGTCCACCTCGAAGGCCTCCTCCAACGTCAGCCTCCCCGAGGCCATGATGGTGTACTTCGCGGAGCACTCCGACGCGATGCCGCGGGACCTCATCTACCCGCCCGGCAAGTCGGGCGAGGAGGTCACGGCGGAGGCCGTCGCCAGCATGGATACCTCGCGCTCCAACGCGATCGTGGCCGCACTGCGCGCCGCCGGGATCTCCGTGGTGGAGCACCCCATGGTCGCCAACGTCGTGATGAGTGGGCCCGCGGGCGGCCGGCTCATGCCGGGCGACCTCATCACGGCCGTCAACGGGCAGAGCGTGGACGCCACGGCCGAGGTCGCGCGCATCGTCAGCTCCTCCCAGATCGGGGGCCCCGTGACGTTCGAGGTGCTCCGCGACGGCGAGGAGCAGAGCGTGTCCGTCAACACCACTTCCTCTTCGCAGGACTCCGGGCGCGCCATGGTGGGCGTCGGCCTCGGCATCGGCTACGAGTACGCGCCGACGGTCAGCTACGGGCTCAGCGACGAGATCGTCGGGCCCAGCGCGGGCCTCGTGTTCGCGCTCGGCATCTACGACAGGGTCACCGAGGGCGAACTGTTCGCCGACCGCATCGTCGCGGGCACCGGCGAGATCGATCCGAGCGGGCAGGTGCGCTCCATCGGGGGCGTGCGTGAGAAGATCAAGGGTGCGGAGGACGCCGACGCGACCGTGTTCCTGATGCCGCCCGACAACTGCGAGACGGTGGGGGACCTGGAGACCGACGTGCAGTTGGTCCCGGTGGCTACACTTCGCGATGCAATCGCCGCACTGCAATTCATAGCCGAAGGTAACGAAGCAGAGGTCCCCAGCTGTGACTGACCCCACACGACTCATCGCCGCACTCGCCGACGTCGAGCGCCACGTCACCGACCTCGGATGGGACCAGCCGGCGCGGCTGTTCGC
>JAAYZP010000394.1 GCA_012514785.1 Propionibacterium sp.
GGGGAGCGGTAGTTCGTGCTGAGCGTGAACGTGCGGTGCTGGCCGCGGCCGATGATCTCGGCCATCGCCTTCTCGGTCTCGGCGTGGTCCGGGTAGGAGGACTGCGCCGGGTCGCCGACGACGGTCCAGGAGGCCTGCGGGCCGCGGCGACGCAACATCCGCCACTGCATGGGGGTGACGTCCTGCGCCTCGTCGATGAGCACGTGCGCGTAGGTGGACTGCGGGTCGTCGTCGGGGTCCTCGACGCGTTCGCGTGCGAAGCGGTCACCCAGGCCGACGAGTTCGAAGTCGTCGGCGCCGTCGATGTAGACCAGCGACTCCGGGGCCGCCTCCTCGGGCTCGGGGCCGAGCATGTGGACGAGCTCGTCGAGCAGCGCGATGTCGGCCACCGACCAGTCGCGGGGTACCTCCTGGGCGGTGTCGATGCCGTCGAGCCACGCGTAGGACCGGACGACGGCGGCGCGCTCGGCCGCGCTGAGCTCGGGCGCGACCTTCGCCAGCACGCCCGGATCGGACAGCCGCGCCAGCACGCGCGTGGCGCCGAGGGAGGGCCACCAGGAGTTCATGAACATCTGCATGCCGGGGTGGTCGCGGATCGCCTCGGGCACGTCGATGTCCTCGACGTCGACGTCGTCGGGCAACTTCGCCTGCAGCGCCTCGACGACGAGCGACTCGGCCTGGCTGCGGCCGCGGTTGAGCCTGAGGCTCGCGAGCACCTGGTCGCGGATGCGGTCCAGCTCCTTGCCCCGCAGGGTGAGCACCTCGCCCTGCACGGTGACGCGCACGCGGGGCTCCTCCTCGAGGAACGGCAGGCGGACGAGCCTGCGCAGCACCTTCAGCATCTTCCACGAGCCCTTCGCGGTGGCCGCGGCGGCCTCGTCGACGCGCTCGCTGCGCATGCCGAGGGTGTCGGTGGCGACGGCGCCGATCGACTTCAGCGTCACCGAGTCCTCGCCGAGGCTCGGCAGGACGCGCTCGATGTAGTTCATGAACACGGAGCTGGGGCCGACGACGAGCACCCCGCCGCGTTCGAGGCGCGCGCGGTTCGTGTAGAGCAGGTAGGCGGCGCGGTGCAGGGCGACGACGGTCTTGCCGGTGCCGGGGCCGCCGGCAATGACGGTGACGCCGCGGTACGGGGCGCGGATCGCCTCGGCCTGTTCGGCCTGGATGGTGGCGACGATGTCGCGCATCTGGAGCCCGCGGGCGCGGGTGACCGACGCCATCAGCGCGCCTTCGCCGAAGATCGGCAGGTCCGATTCGACGGAGGAGTCCAGCAGGTCGTCCTCGAGGCCGACGACCTTGTCCTCGCGGCAGCGGAGCACGCGACGTCGGACCACGTCCATGGGGGCCACCTGGGTGGCGCGGTAGAAGGGTTCGGCGGCGGGGGCGCGCCAGTCGATGACCAGCGGCTCGTAGTCGTCGTCGCGCACGCCGAGGCGGCCGATGTAGCGGACCTCCTCGTCGGTCAGGTCCAGCCGGCCGAAGACGAGACCCTCGTGTTCGGCGTCGAGGATGGCCAGCCGTCGCGCGGCCTGGTAGGCGAACGCGTCGCGCTCGAACAGTGCCGTGCCATCCTCCTCGCGGTGGAAGTCGGTGCGGTCCGAGACGAAGATCTCCCGCCCCTGTCGGGCGAGCTCCTTGGCGCTGGCAGCGGCGACGTCCAGGTTGGCGTACACCTTGTCAACATGAGCCTGCTCGACCGCGATCTCTCGTTCTAGCGCATCGCGCGATATGGTCAATGGAGTCCTCACTGGATTTTGACGTGGCTAACCAGTTTAGCCCTGTCTGCCGATGTGTCGAGTCAAAGGCGTTGTGGGTGGATACGAAACGCAAGCCCCTGTACATCACTCTGGGCGTCGTGGCGGCCGTGCTGATGGTCGGGTTCCTCGCTCTGCTGTCCGGGCGGCCCGAACCGGCTGCGGCCCCGACGGTGCGGGCGACGACGCCCGCCGCGGACCCCGCGCCGGCCGAGGTGCACACCTCCGAGCCGGCGGAGAACGAGGAGCTGGACGAGTACCTGCGCTCGCTGGCGCGGCGCGACCCCGCGGACCCGGCCGCCGTCGGCGCGGTGGACGCGCCGGTGGTGTTGATCGAGTGGGCCGACTTCCGCTGCCCCTTCTGCTCCGTGTTCGCGGAGGACACGCTGCCCGAGCTGCAGCACTACTTCGACGCCGGGCTGGTGCGCTTCGAGTTCCGCGACCTCGCGATCTTCGGTGAGGACTCCGTCTACGCGGCCGTCGCGGCGCGGGCGGCGGGGGAGCAGGGGCTGCATCACGAGTTCATGCGCGCGCTCTACGCGGCGACGCCCAACGAGGGTCACCCGGACATCGACGAGGCGCTGGTGGTGGAGGTGGCGGAGCAGGTGGGTGTGACGGACCTCGACCGGTTCGTCGCCGACCTCGGCTCGCTGGAGCTGCAGAACGCCGTGCTGCTGGAGTCGCAGGAGGCCGGGCAGCTGGGGCTGGGCAGCGTGCCGTCGTTCGTGGTCGGCACCCAGGTGGTGCAGGGCGCGCAGCCCCTGCCGTACTTCGAGCAGGTCATCGACCAGGAGCTCGCCAAGGCGGGGCATTGACGATCGGGTACGCGGCCGCCTTCCTCGGCGGGCTCGCATCGTTGCTGAGCCCGTGCGCGGCGATGCTGCTGCCGTCGTTCTTCGCGCTCGCGTTCGGCGCGCGCAAGCGGACGCTGCTCGGGCGCGTCGGCCTCTTCTACCTCGGGCTGCTGCTCACGCTCGTGCCGCTGGGTGTGGCCGCGGGCACGCTCGGCGCGATGCTGGCCACCCACCGCACCCAGATCGCGATCGTGGGCGGCGTTCTGCTGATCGTCGTCGGCGTGGTGACGATGCTCGGGCTCTCGATCCCCGTGCCGGGGCTGAACAGCGGCGGCGGCACGAGCCCGGCGGCGGTCGTCGCGCTCGGCGCCGTCTACGGGCTGGCCGGCGCCTGCACGGGGCCGCTGCTGGGGGCGGTGCTCACCGTCGCGGCCTTCTCGGGCTCGCCCATCTACGGCGCGATGCTGCTCGCGCTCTTCGGCGCGGGCATGGCGCTCCCGCTCGCGCTGCTGGCGCTGTTCTGGGACGCGACGAAGCTCCAGCACCGGCTGCGGCCCCGCGAGCTCCGGCTCGGCCCGATCCGCACGAGCGTGTGGGGCGTGGTGGCCGGCGCCCTGTTCGTGGCGCTCGGGGTGCTGTTCCTCATCACCGACGCCACGGGCGCGCTGGGCGGGATCCTCGACGCTCGGGGGCAGCTGCGCGTCGAGTCCGCGATCTGGAGCTGGA
>JAAYZP010000395.1 GCA_012514785.1 Propionibacterium sp.
CGGCGGCATCGTCGCTTCGCAGTCGACGACCTCCTCACCCCCGACACCAAGGCGGGAGTGCGCCCCGAACCGGAGAAACCTCCCGAGCCACACCCGAAGTTCCAATTCCCCGAGCCCGCCGACGACCCCTGGCACCCCGACTACATCCCACCCGAACGCCGACCACCCTCCGAAACCCCGTAGCCGCGTTAAGCCAGCGCCTGGCGCAACCCCTCTGCTGCCCCTGCCAGTTCATCCAATGCCACTGACCCCTCCGAGGGATACGTGATCGCGATCGACGCGATGGGCCAGCCTGCGCGATCGAGGACCGCGACGGCCACCGAGCTCAGCCCGGGGGTCACCTCCCCCTCCTCGATCGCGTGTCCCCGCGCGCGGGTCTCCTTCGCCTCCGCGAGCACGCGGGCGACGGAGTAGCCGAGGGTGGAGTCGAACCCGGGGCGCACCTCCAGCTCGCGCACACCGTCGTACAGCGCGCGAAGTTGCGCGTCGGGCAGGGCCGCGAGCAGCGCGCGCCCGGTGGCGGTCAGGTGCGCGGGGAGCCGGACGCCGACGTCGGTCACCAGCGACGGGCGGCCCGGCGCGCGTGCCTCTACGACGTAGAGCACGTCGCGCGCGTGCAGCACAGCGACGTGGACCGACTCCCCCAGCTGCTCGACGAGCCGGTCCGCGGCCCGGCGCCCCAGGATCGCCAGGGGCGCCTGCCGCGTATAGGCCGACGACAGCTCGTACGCGGCGACACCCAGCCCGTAGGCGCGCTCGTATTCGTAGTGGATGACGAAGCCGCGGGCCACGAGCGTGCCGAGGAGGTCGTAGGTGGTCGACCGGGGCAGCCCGAGCCCGGCCGCGATCCTCGCCGCCGCCACCGGCCGGGTGTGCCGGGCGAGCAGCGTCAGGATGGCGAGCGTCGCGTCGGCGGCGGGCACCTTGCCCCGGGGCTGGTCCATTGTCATGTCGCCCGAATATAGGCGGTCAGTGCCGCATGCGACGATGGAGACATGACTTGGACCGGACGGACAGACGGCGAAGGCCCCCAGCACGCGCGCTGGCACCAGCGCGTTCGCACCGACGCCCCCTCGGGGCCTCACATCGCGCTCCTTGGATTCGCCTCCGACGAGGGCGTACGGCGTAACCAGGGACGCGTCGGAGCCAAGGAGGGTCCGGCCGCGCTGCGGCGCGCGCTGGCGCCGATGACCCTGCAGGGCACCCTCGGTGACGGCTCGGTGGCCATCCACGACTTGGGCGACGTCGAGGTGGACACCGATCTCGAGGAGGGCCAGGAAGCGATGGGCGCCCGCATCCATGAGGCGCTGAACGGCGACGGCAACGCGCTCACCGTCGTGCTCGGCGGCGGGCACGAGACCGCCTGGGCGTCCTACCTGGGCCTGAGCCGGCACCTCGCGGGCGGCAAGCGCTGGGGCGTGCTCAACCTCGACGCCCACTTCGACCTCCGCGACGCCGAGCACCCCAGCTCGGGCACCCCGTTCCTGCAGATGGCCGAGTCCCAGCGAGCCGCGGACGAGGCATTCCGCTATGGCGTCGTCGGGATCTCCGAGCACGCCAACACCCGCCAGTTGTTCGATCGCGCCGACGAGCTCGGCGTCGACTTCCTACTCGACGTCGACACCTCCGCCAAGCGTGCGACGACGTTCGTGGAGAATTTCGCCGCAGGCGTCGACGTGCTCTATCTCACCATCGACCTCGACGTGCTGCCCGCGGCCGTCGCGCCGGGGGTCTCGGCGCCCGCGGCGTTCGGCGTCGAGACCCGTGCGATCGTGGCGGCGGTGCGGGCGGCGGCCGCCACCGGCAAACTCCGGCTGGTCGACGTGGTGGAGCTCAACCCGCGCTTCGACGTCGACGGTCGCACCGCGCGCACCGCGGCCCGGCTCGTCGCGGAGGCGGCGCACCGGGTCGTCGACCGGGCGGCAAGCTCGCTACGCTGATTCCATGTACCAGCACGTGTTCTGGGATGTGGGCGGCACCCTCGTCGACACCTACCCCGCGCTCGACGAGACCCTCGCCGACGTGGTGCGCCGTCGCGGCCACCAGGTCGACTCCTCGAAGGTGTCCCGGCTCACCCGGCGATCCACCGGCGAGGCGATCCACACCCTGGCCGGGAAGTTCGGCATCCCCGCGCGCGAATTCGAGGACGCCAACCGCGCGCTGAAGGCCCGCTGGGAACACACGCCCGCGCCTGTGACGCCGGGTGCCCGCGAGCTCATGCGCGCTGTGCGTGCCGCCGGCGGCCTCAACCTCGTGGTCACGCACCGCGACCGCGCCTCCGCCCAGTCGCTGATCAGGGGGCTGGGGCTGATCGTCGACGATCTCATCTCCGCCTCCGACGGCTACCCGCGCAAACCCGACCCGACGATGCACCTCGCGCTGCTGAAACGCCACGGCTTGGACCCCGCGGACTGTCTGGGCGTCGGCGACCGCGCGATCGACGCCCAGGCCGCGCACGCCGCAGGCATCGCGGCCGCGATGCTCGTGAGCGAGCACGCGCCGCGCAGCGAGCTGGCCGCCTACACCGTCACCCGCCTCGACGAACTCCGCCCCCACCTGCACCTCGGGGCCGCGCGATGAGCGCCCTCGAGCCCGACGCGGTCGATGCCCTCCTGCTCGACGAGGCACCCGCGGAGATCGCCTCCGCCGCCGTGTTCGACGCGCCTGCCCTCGTCCCTGCCCTGCTGGAGCGCACCGACGACGTCCGTGTCTTCTGCGACGACTTCCGCGACGCGTCCGCCGTCCCGCACGATGTCTTGGCGGAGCACCCCGACGAGTTGGGCGGGGCCGCCGTCGCGATGGCTCGCCTGCCGAAGTCGCTCGGCGCGCTCGACGAGATGGCCGTCTCCTCGCTCGGCGCGGACGACGTGATGTTCCTGGGCGGCGCTCGCGACCGGCACATGAACAAGTCGATGAACAGCGTGCTGGAGCGCTACTTCACGGCCGTCAACGCCAGCCTGGGCCGCCAGAAATCACGCGTGCTGCGGGCGTGGGGGCCTGTGGCGGAGGCGGAGAGCGAGTGGCCGAAGCTGCGCGCCTACGACGAGCACGGGTTCACGCTCGCAGCGCACGGGGCTACGTTCGGCGGCACGAAGATCGACGCCGGCACCCAGTTCCTGCTGGAGTCGCTCGACGTGGAGGGCGACGAGATCCTCGACTTCGGCTGCGGCAACGGCTCCCTCTCCCTCTGGCTGGCGGCGCGCGGCAAGCGGGTCGCGGCGGTCGACGTCAGCTGGGCGGCGATCGCCGGCACCCAGATCGGGGCCGCGGCGAGCGACCTCGACGTCGCGACGCGCTGGGCCGACGGCACCGCGAGCTTCCCCGAGCACAGCTTCGACGCCATCGTCACCAACCCCCCGTTCCACCGCGGCACCGCGAAGGACTCCGACGCCACGCTCGCCCTGTTCGACGACGCCCGCCGGCTCCTGCGACCCGGCGGCGAGCTGTGGTGCGTCTACAACTCGCACCTGCCCTGGCGCCGCGAGTTGAACGCCCGGCTGGGGCGGACCCGCGTCGTCGCCCAGAACCGGCAGTACACGGTGGCGGTCTCGGTCGCGCCGTGACCGTTTTCGACCGCGCGAAGGCGCACAGGGCCGGTTTCGGGTCGCTAGGCGCGTCGCTCGGTCGATAACGGTCGCGTCACCCCACCCACCGCCTGCGCGAGCCCGTCGACGTCCACGCCCTCGAGATCCAGCAGCGCGATCTTGCGCTCCAGTCCCCCGGCGTAGCCGGTGAGGCTGCCGTCGGCGCCGACGACGCGGTGGCAAGGGATGATGATGGAGATCGGGTTCTGCCCGACGGCGCCGCCCACCGCCTGGCTGGACATGGACGCCAGGCCGCGGCCGGCCGCGACCTCGCGCGCGATGTCCCGGTAGGTGGTCACCTCGCCCACGGGGATGCGCAGCAGGATGCCCCACACCGCGCGGCGAAACTCGCTGCCAGCCGGCCGGATCGGGAGTTCCCGGGGCTCGGGGCGGTCGCCGGCGAAGTAGCGGTCCAGCCACCGGCGGGCGCGAGCGAACACCGGCGCGGTGTCGTCGTCGGTCATCTCCCCAAGTTTCGAGCCGAAGTGCTTCTGGCCCGTGAACCAGCCGCCGACGAGGGCCTCGCCGTCGGCGGCGAGGACGAAGTCGCCCAGCGGGGAGTCGTAGGTGGCGCGCAGGATGGTGGTCATGGTTGTCCCTCCACGGTAGTCCGGGTCTCGAGCGAGTTCCAGAGGTTGATGGTGGCGTAGCTGCGCCACGGCCGCCACGCCTCCGCGAGGTCGCGCGACTCGGCCGGCGTCCGGGGTGCGAGCGCCTTCCGGACCCCTGCGTCGGTCTCCAGGAAGACGTCGGGCCAGGCCATGGCGCGCATCCCGATGTACCCGGCGGTCCAGGGGCCCACTCCCTTGATCCGCATGAGCCGGGTCATCTCGCGTTCCGGGTCCGCCGGGTGGGAGAGGTCGATCGTGCCCTCGACGATCCCCGTCGCCAGGGCGGCGATCGTCGCCGACCGGGCCGACGTCACGCCGAGCCGACCGAACGCGTCGCGGATGTCGCTCATGCCCGCTACCTCCTCCGCGGACGGGAACGCGTGCGTGAGGCCGTCGGGGGCGTGCTCGAGCGGGGCGCCGTGGCGTGCGGCGATCCTGGACGCCAGCAGCCCCGCCGTGCGCACCGTAACCTGCTGGCCGAGCACGGCGCGCACCGCCATCTCGAAGGGATCGAACGCGCCGGAAACGCGGATGCCGGGCCGGTGGAGGCCGGGGCGCACGTCGTCCATGCCGGACAGGAAGTCGTCGATCGCGGCCGGGTCGGCGTGCAGGTCGAACAGGCCGCGCACCCGCGCGAGCACCCGGGAGACCTCGGGGAGCAGCGACGCGCTCAGCCCCACCTCCAGCGCGTCCATCCGCGGGGCGTGCTCGACGCGGATCCACCCGAGCCGTTCCTCGCCGCCGTGGGAGCGCAGCCGGACCGTGCGGGCGTAGCTGACGTCGTCGACGACCTCGACGCCGACGATCGCGCGTCGGCGGAGGAATGCGAGCAGGTCATCCCAGCGATACGGCGGGCGGTAACCCAGGCGGACGGTGACCTCGTCCCCCGGCCGGGACCCCGGCACGCTCCGCCGCAGGGCTGTGGGCGAGAGCCGGTAGCGCTGTTTGAAGACGTCGTTGAACCTCCGCACGCTGCCGAAGCCCGATGCGAACGCCACGTCCGCCACGCGCAGGTCGGTGTCGGTGAGGAGGCCCTTGGCCAGCAGCAGCCGGCAGGTCTGGAGGTACTGCTGCGGCGAGACACCCATCTCGTCGGTGAACGCACGACGCAGGTGCCTGGCGGTGTAGCCGAGCTCACCCGCCAGTGCCTCCACGCCCGCCCCCGAGCTGCTGGCCTCCTCGAACAGGCGCGCCGCCCGCCGCGCCAGCGCAGCACCGGCGTCGACGGTGGCCAGGCCGGGCGCGAGTTCCGGTCGGCACAGCAGGCAGGGCCGGAATCCGTCCTGCTCCGCCTCGGCCGCGCTCGCGTAGAAGCGGCAGCTCTCCCGTTTCGGCTGCCGCGCCCGACACACCGGCCGGCAGTAGATGCCGGTCGAGGCGATGCCGACGAAGAACCGCCCGTCGAAGCGGGGGTCCTTCGCCGCGAACGCCGCGTACAGCGTCTCCTCACCGGATGTCATGCCACCATTCTGGCCCGTCCACACCGATGGGGCTGGCTGCTTTCGGACATGGATTGCTCAGCCGACTCACAGGAAGTTCACAGATCGGCTTGTCACAATGGAAGCCACGACCAGCTTGAGGAGGAGCCATGAGCGAGCCGCAGAACCCCTGGAACCAGCCCGACCCGGGCGACGACGCGCGCCCGCAGAGCGCTCCCTCGCCACGTCCGCAGTCCCACCCGTCACCGCGGCCCCAGTTCCAGCAGGCGCAGCCCTTCGGCAGCCCGCCCAGCGCGACGCCACCCCCCGGCTACGGCGGGGCACCGCGGCAGCCGCAGCCCGGCCAGTCCCCGTTCCCGCCGCCCCAGTATTCGGTGCAGCCCACCCAGCCCCCGTCGCGGAAGAAGCGGGGCGGCGCCGGCCGGGTGGCGGCCGTCGCCGGGATCGTCGCGCTCGCCGCCGGCGCCGGTGCGGGCGGCGGCGTCCTCGCCGACCGCTACCTCGACGAGTCCGCCCCGGCCGCCACGGTCACCGAGGCACCCGGCTCGGAGTCGACCACCGTGATCCAGACGGACCCGAACGCGCCCAACTGGACCACCGTCGCCGACGTCGCGAGTCAGTCCGTCGTGGCGATCCAGGTGGTGACCAGCAGCGGCGCGGGCCAGGGATCGGGCGTCGTTATCGACGACGTGGGCAACATCATCACCAACAACCACGTGGTCAACGGCGCGGAGCAGATCCTGGTGACGCTCGGCTCGCAGACGCTGCAGGCCGAAC
>JAAYZP010000396.1 GCA_012514785.1 Propionibacterium sp.
GCTCGGCATGGAGGCCGTGTGGCGGATCGACGTCGAGGACTTCCCGGCGTTCATCGTCGTCGACGACAAGTGCAACGACTTCTTCGAGGACGTGAGCAAGCCGACGATCCTGAACATCCCGGTGCGGGCAGGGGTCTGACAAGACCCGCGTGCGGGCGGGAGACGACCACTCCGCCCGCCCGCGTCGCAACCGTTCCCCAGCTCAGACCAGGCGGTACCCCATGCCGCGCACGGTCTCGAACCGCTCCTTGCCCAGCTTCGTGCGCAGGTAGCGCACGTACACGTCGACGACGTTGGAGCCGGGGTCGAAGTCGTAACCCCAGACGTTGCTCAGCAGCTGCTCGCGGCTCAGCACCTGGCCGGCGTTACGCATGAACGTCTCCGCGAGGGTGAACTCGCGCGCCGACAGGTCGACCGTCCTGCCGTCGACGTGCGCGCGCCGGGAGCGCAGGTCGAGGGTGAGCCCGTTGTGGGTCAGCTCCGTCGACGACTCGCCGCCCTGCCCGCCGGAGCGCAGCCGCAGCCGGATGCGGGCCAGCAGCTCCTCGAACGAGAACGGCTTGGCGAGGTAGTCGTCGGCCCCGCCCTCGAGCCCCGCGACGCGGTCCACCACCGACGTGCGTGCTGTCAGCATGATCACCGGCACGTTCACGCCCTGGCCGCGGATGCGCTCGAGCACCTCGAAGCCGTCGATGTCGGGCAGGCCGATGTCGAGGATGACGAGGTCGAAGTTGCCGTGCACCGCGAGCTGCGCGCCCTCGACGCCGAACTTCGTGATGTGCGTGGTGAACCCGGCCGACTTCAAGCCCTTCGCGACGAACGCGCTGATGCGCTCCTCGTCCTCAACTATCAGAATCGTGCTCATGGATGATCTCCTTCGGGCTCAGCGGGATGATGATGGTGAACGTCGAGCCGACCCCCACTTCCGACTCGATCTCGAGGCGCCCGTGGTGGGCGCTGACGATGGTCTCGACGATGGACAGCCCCAGGCCGGCGCCGACGGCGCGTCCCGTGTTGGAGCCGCGGCCGAAGCGGGTGCGGATGCTCTCCAGGTCCTCCTCGGCGATGCCGATGCCCTGATCCTCGACGCTCAGGTGCACGGAACCGCGGACCACCTTCGAGGCCAGCGTGATCGCCGAGCCGTCGCGCGAATACTTCACGGCGTTGGCGGCCAGCTGGAGCCAGGCCTGGGTGATGCGGTCCGGGTCCAGCCAGGCGTCGATGGATTCGATGTGGCGCAAGCGCCAGCTGCGGTCGCCGAGGGCGCGCGCCTTCTCCAGCACCTGGTCGGTCAGGGTGCCCAGCGAGAACCACTGCGGCTGGACGAAGTCGCTCTGGTTGGCCTTCGCGAGCATCAGCAGGTCGCCGACGAGCACGCCCATCCGGTCCAGTTCGTCGATGGCGAGGTCGCGCGTGGAGGACACGTCCTGCGGGTCGGTGGGGTCGATGAGTTCGAGGTGGCCGCGCACGATCGTGATGGGGGTGCGCAGCTCGTGGCCGACGTCGTCGAGCAGCTGCCGCTGGGTGTCCATCGACGTCTCCACGCGGTCGAGCATCCGGTTGACGGTCTTCGACAGCCGGGTGAGGTCGTCGTTGCCGCGCAGCGGGACGCGGCTGGTGAGGTCGGTCTCGCTGATGGATTCGGCGGCCTCGCGCAGGTCCTCGATGGGCCGCAGCAGCCGCCCGACCATCAGGAACGCGACGAGCGCGCTGATCAGCGACGTGGCCAGCGCGACGTAGCCGAAGACGAACAGGAGGTCGCGCAGTTCGGCGTCCAGTGCGTCGAGGTCGTAGACGTGCAGCAGCGCGCCCGACTGCACGGGGAAGACGACGGGGGTGAGGTGGTAGCGGTAGGTGCGCGTCGACGTCTCGTAGGTGCCGAGCCGGGTCTCCTCGTCGAGGCTCAGCGGCAGGATGTGCGCCATCAGTTCCTCGTCCTGCTCGGGGCGCACGACGACGTCGTCGGAGCTGATCCACCGGATCCGGCCGTCGACGATGCCCAGCTCGCCCTCGTTCTGGTCGATCATCGTGCGCGAGATGAACGTGCGCAGCAGCTGTGAGGGGCCCTCGAACGGCATCCCGGTCTCGGTGTCGACGCCCTCCTGCGCGAGGACGGCGAACTCGTCGCGGGTGCGCAGCAGGTACGCGTCGACCCGCTCGCGGTCGGAGCGACCCTCGAGGTAGAGCACGATCGCGCCCGTGACCGTCAGCGAGACGACCACCAACGCCACCATCGCCGTCGCGATGCGCTGGCGGATCGAGGTGCTCCTGCGCTTGCGCTTCTTCGCAGGCTCGCTACTGTCCGTCATGGCTCCCATTGTTTCCGAACTCCGCCGTCCCGGGGAGTCCCACGTCGTTTCCCCGATGCATGGGGGCTATCGGTCGATGAATGATGGCATGGTCACGCGCCCGGTCGGGGCCGCGTCGTCCGCGGGCGGCCGGAACGGCCAGTGCCGGGTGTGTTCCAGCTGGGCGGGCGTCGTCGGCTCGACGGCGTCGTCGAGGCCGGGGTAGTACAGCACCGGCACCGAGCGGGGGATGCGGGCGACGGCGCGCCGCACGGCGCCGTGGGCGAGTCGGTTGTCGGCGGGTGCCAGGATGAGGCTGGGTGCGAGTTGGCCGATGTGCTCGGCGATGACGCGGGCCATCTCGGGCTCGCGTTCGTGCAGGAGCGTGTCCGGGCGGCCGACGACGATGGTGCGCTCGGCGGCGCCCACGTTACGGAGGTCCTTGTCGCCCATGACGAGCGCGAACACCTCGCCGCCGGAGTTGGTGAAGGCCTCCAGGCCGGCTCGCTCGAGCGCGCGGGCGTCGGTGCCGACGGCCAAGACCCTGAGCGGGCCGCGCATGATGACGGCGGTGAGCTGGTCGTCGGTGTCGTCGGTGTCGTCGACGGGGTCGGGCCCGGCCGGGGCGGGGGTCGGCGTCGTGCGCCACTGGTAGGCGATGACGCCCTGCGTGCCGAGCGCGACGATGCTCGCGGTCATCACGACCGCGTTGAAGACGCCGAGCGATCCGGTGAAGGCGAACACGAGGTTGACCGGCACGAGGAGCAGCGTCACGGCGACGGACACCGTGCGCAGCACGTCGTAGTGCTCCACCCGTTGCCGCAGCCACGCCGCCCGCGCGACGACGAACACCGCCGCGGCCACGAGGGCCAGCGCCAGCCAGAAGTTCACCCAAATCTCCATGCTCCGATCCCATCGGACGGGCATGGGCGACGGGTGAGAGGCAGGTGAGAGCCTTCTCATCCGGGGTGGCTCCGGCGTGGTGTGGGGGCTGCGCAGCGCGCAACCTGTGCGTCGACGTCGCCGCACAGGCGTCACCTGCCTGCCGACGGACCCCCTCGGCCGAGGGGCAGGTGACGCGAGTGCTTCGACGTCGACGCACAGGTTGCAGGGGGCCTCCCGCGCTCGGCCTCAGGGGTGCAGCGCGACGGTGTGTGCGCCGCCGGGCGGCGGGGCGTGGCGGGGCCAGGCGTCGACGTCGCGGATCGGCATCGCGCCGCCCCCGGTCAGGTGGGTGACGGCGCGGGTCACGCCCGCGTGCGTGACCCAGACGGCGTGGCCGCCGAGCGAGCGCTCGTCGTCGAGGGCTGACGCGACGCGCTCCAGCACCGCCTGCGTGCTCTCCCCGCCGCCGACGCGGTGGTGGGCGAAGTCGGCGAGCCACGCGTCGAACTCCGTGGCCGGCACCTCGTCCCACGCGACGAGCTCGAAGCGGCCGAAGTCCATCTCCGCCAGCCGCGCGTCGACGACGGGCTCCGGCAGGTCGGGGCGGAGCTCGGCCACGGCGTCGGCGAGCTGCCGCGCCCGCCGCAGCGGCGAGACGCGGAGGCGGGCGCCGTCGGGGATCCCGGGGGCCCAGCGACGTGCAGCATCGCGGGTGGCGACGTCGTCGGCCTCGACGTCGCTCGCCCCGTAACAGATGCCCGCCGGCAGCAGCACTTCTGCGTGGCGCAGCAGCAGGAGCGTCATGCGGGAAGGAGCCCCAGCGCCAGGAGCAGGCCGAGGAGGAAGCCCAGCTCGGAGACCTGCTGGGTGGCGCCCAGCCCGTCGCCGGTGAACCCGCGGAGCCGACGGTGGAGGAGGCGTGCGACGATACCCAGCCCCAGCGCGGCGCCGGCGACGGCGGCCACCCAGTGCAGGCCTGGCGCGAGCAGGGCCAGCGGGACCAGCCCGAGCGCGGTCCACACCAGCCCGGCGGCGAGGCCGCGGTTGCTCAGCTGGTCGGCCAGCGGTTTCGACTTGGAACGCGCGGTGTCGCCGACGTGGACCATCGTGCGGATCACGACCATCGGCATGAGCCGCGAGACGACGTGCCCGCCGAACAGCCCCAGCACCGCCAGCAGGGGCGCGACCTCGGCCACCATCGCCAGCAGGGACACCTTGGTGAGCAGGGCCAGCACGAGTGCCAGCGTGCCGTAGGTGCCGATGCGCGAATCCTTCATGATGTCCAGGGCGCGCTCGCGCGTGAGCCCGCCGCCGAGCCCGTCGGCGGTGTCGGCCAGCCCGTCCTCGTGGAACGCGCCGGTGAGCAGCACGCCCGCCACCGTGCTCAGCACCGCGGCCACCCAGGCCGTGGCGCCGACGTCGGGCAACGCGACGAGCGACAGCGCGAACACGCCTGCGGTGAGCGCCCCGATCAGGCAGCCCACGCCCGGGTAGTGCGCGGCGCTGGCGCGCAGCATCGCGGGCGAGTAGCCGACCCAGTCGGCGAGCCGGCCGGTCACGGGGATCCGCGTGAAGAACTGCAGCGCCAAGAGATAGTGGCGCACCGCGCGCGAGATCATCCGTCGTCCCGTTGCGAGACGCCGGCCGACTCGAAGCTGGCCATGTCGCGGAGGATCGCGCAGGCGGAGACCACGAGCGGCCACGCCGTCATGGCTCCGGAGCCCTCGCCGAGCCGCATGCCGAGGTCGAGGATCGGCTCGGCGGCCAGGTGCGCTAGCAGCCCAGCGTGCCCGAACTCCCCGGATCGGTGCGCGAACACGCAGCGCTGCAGCACGTGCGGCCTCAGCCTCGCCGCCACCAGGACGGCGGCGGTGGTGACGAACCCGTCGACGACGATCACCCTCCGCTCGGCGGCCGCCTGGAGGACGGCGCCCGTCATCGTCGCGATCTCGAAGCCCCCGAACGCGGCGAGCGCGTCGAGGGGCGCGGTCGCGTCGGGGTGCACCGCCAGCACCTGCCGCAGGATGTCGATCTTGCGCCGGATGCCATCGTCGTCGAGCCCGGTGCCCGCCCCCGTGCAGTCGGCGATGTCGGCGCCGGTGAGTCGGCTCATGAGGAGCGAGGCCGACGACGTGTTGCCGATGCCCATCTCGCCCAGAAGGAGGGCGTTGCCGGTCAGCGAGCGGACGACGTCGGCGCCGCCCGCGAGCGCGGCGTCGAGCTGGGCGGTGGTCATCGAGGGGCCGGCGAGGGCGTCGGCGGTGCCGGAGCCGAGCCTCGCGTGCACGAGCCCGGGCCGGGGCGCGGCGTCGCGGGCGATGCCGCAGTCGACGATGGTGAGCCCGACGCCGTGCTGGCGGGCGAGCACGCTCACGGCCGCCCCGCCGGAGAGGAAGTTGTCCATCATCTGCCAGGTGACGTCCGTGGGATAGGCGGAGACGCCGCGGGCGGCGAGCCCGTGGTCGCCGGCGAAGATCACCATCTGCGGGTCGACCGGCTCCGGCGCCTCCTTGCCCAGCGCCGCGCCCACGCGCAACGCGATGCGCTCGAGGCCTCCCAGCGACCCGACGGGCTTGGTCTTCGCGTCCATCCGGGCGGCGAGGCGGCGCTCGAGCGCGGGGTCGGTGAGGTCGGGGACGTCGGGCAGCTGCATCGGAGCTTCTTCCTCGGGGCGGCGGGGCTCCGTCAGCATATCGACGGAGGATACGCCCCCGCCCAGCCACCCGCTCGCCATCGGGCAGGGGAGGGTTGTGCGGCAGCATCCCCGCACAACTTGCCCCTGCCCGGGTGCGGAAACCCCACCCATGGGCCTAAGATGTCTGATGTCAGTTGTCGAGGTTGACCTGTCGAGAGGCACCATGAACCACCCACGCCCCGCGTTCGAGCCGCACACCCGGCACATGCTGGATCTCTGGCGACGCTCTGGTCTGGCCCAACCCCTCAGCGCGCCGACGATCGCGGGGCGCCGCGAACCCGTCGACGTGGGCCGCGACTTCGTGCTCCGCCACACCGGCCTCGAACACCGCGACATCACCATCGACGGCCCCGACGGCGCCCTCACCGTCGCGCTCCTCCGCCGCCCGGGCGCGGCACCCGGCGGGCCGCTCACCTTCTGGTTCCACGGCGGCGGCCTCGTCATGGGCAACCGCTTCAGCAGCGTTGAGGTCATCCACTGGCTGCTGGAGACCCACGGCGGCGTCATCGTCAGCCCCGAGTACCGGCTCGCGCCCGAACACCCGGCGCCCGCCGGTATGGAGGACTGCTACGCCACCTACCGGTGGGGGGTCGAGCACGCCGACGAGCTCGGCGTCGACGTCGCCCGCACCCTGATCACCGGCATGAGCGGCGGCGGCAACCTCGCGCTGGCCGTCGCGCTCGCCGCCC
>JAAYZP010000397.1 GCA_012514785.1 Propionibacterium sp.
AGTTCTTCCCGGGAAATGATGCTTGACATGCGCGTTAGGCTAACCCACCGCGGCAACGGTGACGCTGCACAGCAGGGCGGTGGACGCCGCTCACTCGTCAGGGTCGTGCAGTCCCTTGTCGATGGCATAGAGCGTGAGTTCCACGCGGTTGTGCAGTTGCAGCTTGCGCAGCACGTTCTGCACATGGTTCTGGACGGTGCGGTGCGAGACGAACAACTCCTCGGCGATCTCACGGTAGGCCATGCCCTTGGCCACCAACCGCAGCACCTCGACCTCCCGTGACGTGAGCACGGGGCCCTCGTCGTTGTGGGCGCGGGCGACGTTGACCATCCGACGGAACTCCCCCAGCACCAGCCCTGCCAAGCCCGGCGTGAACACGGCGTCACCGACGGCGGTGCGCTGCACCCCCTCGATCAGCTCCTCCTTCGACGCCGACTTCACCAGATAGCCCTTGGCGCCCGCCTTCATGGCGCGCAGCACGTCGTCGCGCTCCCCCGAGGCGGACATGACGAGCACGTGGAGGTCGGGGAACTCCTTGATGAGGATCTCGATGCAGGTGGCGCCGTCGGGCTCGGGGATCTGGAGGTCCATGACGAGCACGTCCGGCTTGGCGGCGCGCGCCCGCTGCAGACATTCTGTGCCGTTCTTCGCGGCGGCGACGATCTCGAAGCCGACCTCGGTGAGGTCCTCGCTCAGCGCCTCGATCCACATCGGGTGGTCGTCGACCAACATGACTCGATTGCGTTCGGGTTGCGTCACTTCTCTACTCCACATCGATCGGAATGCGAAGCTCCCACTCGGTACCGGCATCGGGTGCGGACTTGAGGATAGCGGAGCCACCTATCGCCGAGATTCTACCGATGATGGAGTCACGGATCCCGAAACGCCCCTCCTCGGCCGCCTGCCGCGCCTGCTGGGCGTCCATCCCGCGCCCGTTGTCGCGCACCCACAGGATCACCTCGTCGTCGACCTCCTGGTCGAGCAGCACCCACGCCTCGGCCGCGTCGCCGGCGTGGCGTTCGAAGTTCGTCAGGATCTCCTGCAGCGTCGCCTCGATCTCCTCGACGATGAACCTCGGCACGAGCACTTCCCCGGCCATGGTGGAGACGGTGACGCGGGCGGAGCTGTACTTGTCGAGCGCGGAGGTGAGGTCCACCTCGGCGTCGCGGGACACCTCCGCGACCTCCCGGTCCTGCAGGTGCACCCGCAGCTGGGACTCGGATTCGCGGGCCAGCGTCGCCAGCCGGATGCCGACCGGCCCCAGCTCGGGGGCCTCCCGCTCCACGAGCGCGAGCACCTGGAGCGCGCCGTCGTGGACGATGCGGGACAGCCGTTCGCGCTCCGCCAGCGCCGCCACCTTCATGCGCTCCTGCTCCTGGTCGACGATCGTGGAGCGGAACTGCGAGATGAGCACGCCGAGGCAGGCGGCGAGCAGCACCACGAGGAAGCCCATGTCGAGCCGGCTGATGCTCGCGTGCGACGGCACCACGAACAGCCCGAGCGAGACGAACACCGCGCTCGCCACGCCCGCGCCCGTGGACCAGAAGATCGACGCGTAGATCGCGGCACCGCACAGCCAGAACCCGGCGAGCGTGACGTGCACCTCACCCGCGTCCACGGCCAGCGGGGTGGCGGCGACGACGGCGAACGTCACTACCGCGTCGACGACGAACGTCGCAGCGCGGCGGCGGGCCGGTTTCGTCAGCAGCCAGCTGACCAGCGCGGTCCACACCAGGATCACGACGCTGGCGGCGACGACGACGGCCGCGTTCGTCGCGGCCGGCAGGACCACGACGACGTTCATCACGATCGCCTGGATCCCGAGCAGGCAGCGCGCGAACGCAGCCACCTGGTAGACGCGGCCCAACTCGTCGCTGCGGCGCCGGAACCACAGCGCGGGGCCCTTGGTGCGGGCGGGCGGGAGCTCGAGCGTGCCCGGCGATCTCGGGCCTGACGGCACCTCGTCGTCGGCGACCTCCGCGGTCACTGGACCTCCTCGACCTCCGGCGGCACTCCCCCGCCCGGCGAGCCGATCTCGTACTCGCTGAGGTCGGCGTCCTTGAGGTTGCCGTGCTTGACGCGGGCGCCGTACACGTCGACGTAGGCCTGCCCGGTGAGCTGCTGGATGGCGGCCATCACCTCGTCGGTGACGTAACGCTGCACCTTGATCTCGTTGCTGCCCGCGTACTGCGGGAACCGCATCGGCTCACCGATGATCACCAGCGGCCGGCGCACCCACGGGATGCCGAACAGGCCGCGCACCGTCTCGGTGCCGATCACCCCGACGGGCAGCACGGGCACGTCGTTGCGCAGCGCCATCCGCGCCATGCCCGTGTGGCCTCGGTAGAGCCTGCCGTCGGGCGAGCGGGTGCCCTCGGGGTAGATCGCGACGAGATTGCCCTTGGCGAGCACGTCGGAGATCGCCTTGAGCGACTCGATGCTGGCCCGGCCCCCGCCGCGCTCCATCGGCACCATGCCGACCGCCTTCAGGAACCACGCGACGATCTTGGCGCCGACGGACTTGCCCTGGAACAGCTCCGCCTTGGCGGGGAACGTGACCTCGCGCGGCATCATGGCCGGCACGACGATGGAGTCCATCGTCGCGATGTGGTTGCTGACGAGGATCGCACCGTCCGAGGTGGGCACGTTGTCCAGGCCCTGCACCCGGGCCCGGAATCCCCACTTCACGAGGGGTCGGAAGATGACCTGTTTGAAGAACTGGTACGTGAACAACGCGCTCCTACTGCACCCGGACGAATTTGTTTGCCGCCAGTGTAGGGGTACGCGGGGCGTGGCTGTGCGACGGTGCGCGCTCGCCGCGGCCGGTCACAGGACCCGGCGGACACCCTTGAGCGGCATGGAGTGCAGGCCGGTCACGTTGATGCCGCTGCGGGGGTTGGCCGCGTGGACGATCTTGCCGCCGCCGATGTAGATGCCGACGTGGCTCGGGCCGGAGTAGTAGAACACCAGGTCGCCCGGCTGGATCGAGCCCACGCTCACGCTGCGTCCGGCGCCCGCGTACTGGGCGCGGGAGGTGCGCGGGATGCTGACGCCGGCCTGGCGGAAGGCATAGCTGGTCAGGCCCGAGCAGTCGAACGCGTTCGGGCCGGTGGCGCCCATGCTGTAGCGCTTGCCGACCTGCGCGAGGGCGGCGTTGATGACGGTCTGCGCGCGGCTGCTGTTCGGGGCCGGGGCCGCTGCGGGCGCCTCGGCCGGCTGGGATGCCGCCGGCGCGGAGGACGTCGTCGCGCCGCTGCTGGTGGCGGGCGCCTCGGAGGTGCGGGCCTCGCTGCGGGACGTGCCGCCGGAGCGTGCGGCGAGCCGCTGCTCCGCCTCGCGGGCCTCCCGCTCGGCGGCGACCCGGCGTCGCTCCTCCTCCTGCTCCTGCAGGATGCGCAGGCGCTCGAGCTCCTCGGCCTTCAGGCGGTCGTAGACCTGCTGGGCCTCCGCCTCCTTGGCCTCGAACTCCTCGGCGCGCTCCTCGAGGGCGGCGAGGTTCTCATCCATCGTCTGCTTGGCCTCGTCGGCCTGGGCGCGGAGCACGTTCAGCCGCGCCTGGTCGTTCTGCAACTGCTGCAGGCTGGCGTTGGAGCGGTCGGTCTCGGACTGGATGGCCGCGAGCGAGCTGAGGAAGCTGTCGTCGGTGACGCTGGTCAGCAGCTGCATGGTCATGTCGAGGGAGCCCTGCTGCATCTGCATGACGGCGAGCCCGCCGATCTCGTCGGACAGCTCGCCGACGCGCGCCTCCTGGGCCGTGACGTCGGCGGTGGTCCGCTCGAGCGTCGTCCTGGCCTCCTCCGCCTTGCTGCCGGCTTCGATGGCCTCCTGCTCGATGGCGGAAACTTCCGCCTGCAGGGCGTCCAGCTGTGCCTTGGCTTCCGCCACCGTGTCCGGTGTGGAGAATGCGACGGTGTCGATCGCCAGCAGCGAGCCGACGATGATCCCAGTCATTGCGAGGCGGGCGAGCTTCACGTAGGTGCTCCTGAGGGTGCGAGAGATCGGTGAATAGAATCTGAGAGAATCTTAGACGTTGTTCAGAGTGAACTCAATCGGAAGTCCAAAGTTGCCCTGACCAGGGCCTAACGTTCCCTACTTTCGCTCAGGCCGCAGCCCCGGCACCGCGCCCAGGGGGTGCGTCGTCAGGAATTGTCAGCGGGGGCCATTACGGTTCCCACCATGGCTGATCCTGCGCGCATGCTCCAGCCGTCGTTCGACGACCTGGGCACCTTCCTCCCGGACGTGACGTTCGTCGTCGTGGACCTGGAGACCACCGGCGGCGGCGCCGACTCCTCCATCACGGAGATCGGCGCCGTGAAGGTGCGCGCCGGCGAGGTGTTGGGCGAGTTCCAGACCCTGGTGCGCCCCGACGGGCCGATACCGGCCGCCATCCAGGTGCTGACCGGCATCACCGACCAGATGGTCGCCGGCGCGCCCCGCCTCGACGGGGCGCTGCCCAGCTTCGCGGAGTTCGCCGCCGGCGCCACCCTGGTGGCGCACAACGCCGGCTTCGACGTCGGCTTCCTCAAGCGCGGCTACGCCCAGCTCGGCATCGAATGGCCGAGGCCGGCCGTCGTCGACACGGTCGCGCTGGCCCGCACCGCCCTGCTGCGCGACGAGGTGCGCAACTGCAAGCTCGCGACGCTCGCGCGCCATTTCGGTGCCGGCACCACCCCGAACCACCGCGCGCTCTCGGACGCCCGGGCCACCGTCGACGTGCTGCACGGCCTCCTGGAGCGGGTCGGCAACCTCGGCGTGCACACGCTGGAGGACCTCCTGGAGTTCTCGCTCAGGGTCTCCCCGGAACGGCGGGCCAAGCGCACCTGGGCCGCGGACCTGCCGGAGTCCCCCGGCGTCTACTGGTTCGTGCGCGAGGAGGACGGCGCGCCGCGCGAGGTGCTCTACGTCGGCAAGTCGAACAACCTGCGACGCCGCACCCGCTCCTACTTCTCCGCAGCCGAGAAGCGTTCGCGGATCCACGAGATGGTGCGGGTCGCTACCGGCCTGGAGCACGTCGCGTGCGCCACCGACCTCGAGGCCGAGGTGCGCGAGCTCCGGATGATCGCCCGCCTGGCACCGCGGTACAACCGCCGCTCGAAGCGCCAGGAGGGGCTCAAGTGGCTGAAGCTCACCGACGAGGCCTTCCCGCGCCTGTCCGTGGTCGGCACGGTCCGCAGCGACGCGGCACACTTCGGGCCGTTCACGAGCCGGCAGAGCGCGGACGCCGTCGCGATGGCCCTCCACGAGGCGTTCCAGCTGCGGCAGTGCACCACCCGGCTGTCGGCGCGGACGCCGAGCGCGTCGTGCGCGTTGGCGGAGATGGGGCGCTGCGTGGCGCCGTGCCTGCTCGGTGGGGGCGCCGCCGGCTACGCGGACATCGTCGGGGCGGTGCGGGCGTCGTGGCGGGGCGACGTGCGCCCCGTGCTGGACGCGGTGGGCGCGCGGTTGCGCCGCCTCGTGGGCCAGCTGCGCTACGAGGAGGCCGGCGAGCTCTCGCACCGGCTGGAGGAGTACGTGCGCGCGTCCGTCCGGCTGCACCGGCTGAAGGCGCTGGCGGCGTGCCCGGAGATCGTCGCCGGGCTACCGGTGGCGGGCGGGTGGGACATCCACGTGGTGCGCTACGGCAGGCTCGCCGGTGCTGCCCACGCGACGTCGCGGGAAGCCCGCGGGGCGGCGGAGGAGGCCACGCGGCTCGGGGAGACGGTGCTGCCCACCGGCACGGGGCTGCCGCCCTGCACCGTCGAGGAGGCGGAGCGGGTGGCCGCCTGGCTGGAGCTGCCGGGGGTCCGGCTGATCGAGATCGACGGCGAGTGGGCCTTGCCGACGAACGCCGGCCTCACCGCGAGCCAGCTGGCCGCCCGACTGCTCGGGTCGACGATGCCGCTCGCAGGCTGAGGCCGGCGTTTCGTTCCGGGTTCAGGCGAGGCTGACCGAGTTGATGACCACGGGGTCGACAGGGAGGTCCATCGGGCCGGTCTTGGTCGTCGCGATCGCGTCGACCACCTCCTGCGAGGCCTGGTCCTTCACCTCACCGAAGATGGTGTGGCGACGGTTCAGGTGCGGCGTGACGCCCACCGTGATGAAGAACTGCGAACCGTTCGTGCCGGGGCCGGCGTTCGCCATGGCCAGCAGGTACGGGCGGTCGAACTGCAGCTCGGGATGGAACTCGTCGGCGAACTGGAAGCCGGGTCCGCCGCGGCCGTCGCCGCGGGGGCAACCGCCCTGGATCATGAAGCCGTCGATCACGCGGTGGAACGTCAGGCCGTCGTAGAACTTGCCGGTGGTGGGCTTACCGGACTTCGGGTCGGTGTACTCCTTGGTGCCGCTGGCCAGGCCGGTGAAGTTCTCGACGGTGGCGGGCGCGTGGTCCTCGAAGAGTTCGATGACGATGTCGCCCCGATTGGTGTGCAAAGTGGCGGTGCTCACTAGCTTCCTTTCAATTGACTACGTCCTAGTCTGGCAGAACTAGGATTTTCTGCCATCCGCGCTGTTGTGTGCCCGCCCGGGCAGGTAGCGTTGGAGTTGCTCGATTACGAGCCACAACAAATATTGGAGGTACTTGTGAGCAAGTCACAAGAGCTACGGAAGGCCGCCGCGGGTCAGGCATCCGCCGCCGTCGAGTACGGGCAGAAAACACTCAAGGACGCATGGGCGAAGGCGCAGGTGGTGCTCGACGACGGGCTGGACCGCGCACTGGACGCCCTGCAGAAGGCTGATGCGCAGGCGCGCCCGGTGTTGAAGGACGCCAAGGTCCGTTCCGCCGATTTCGCCGCGCGGAAGCTCGATGAATTCGAACCGCACATCCGCGGTGCGCTGGACAAGGTGCAGCCCGCCGTCGAGAGCGCGCGCAACAAGGTCGCAGACGACTACCTGCCACGCCTGTCGGAGTCGCTGCACAGCGCCGCCGAGCATCCGCTCAAGGTCGCCGACGCGATCAGGCCGGCGCCGAAGAAGAGCAAGTTCAAGACCTTCGTGAAGGTGCTCGTGCTGGGCACCCTCGTCGCCGGTGCGGTGGCTGCGGTCCGGCACTTCCTCGCGCCGAAGGATGACGGCTGGACCGCGCACGAGCACTCGCGCGCGTACGTGAACAACAACGACACGTTCGCCACCGCCGCGAAGGTTGCCGCCGAGTCGAAGCCCGCGGAGCCGACGGAGGCCGAGGTGCAGCAGGACGCCCCGGCGGAGGCTGCCGTGTCCACCGAGGCCACGGAGGCGGACGCGACGGATCCCGCGAACCGCTACGGCGAGGGGTCCTTCGTCGGGGAGAACCCGCCGGAGGGCTTCACGATCAAGGGCAACGAGCGATCGATGAAGTTCCACGTCCCCGGCACGGGCGGCTACGACCGCACCATCGCCGAGGTCTGGTTCACCACGGAGGAGGCGGCCGAGGCCGCCGGCTTCACCAAGGCGCAGCGCTAGACGTCGCACCGTAATGCAGGAGGACGCCGCCCCAGCGGCGTCCTTTTTGCATCGCGCAGCTCAACGCACGGCGGACAAAGTGAAGCTGTGCGGCCAGTGACCAGCACTCGTCCACTAGGTCCCCACGGGCGTCGGTGCGAGGTCGGGACATAGTGAAGCTGTGCGGCCAGTGACCAGCACTCGTCCACTAAGTCCCCCGGCCACCGAACTGCGTCCTTGCGCCTTTCGGAAGTTAGGGTGCTGGTCATGTGGGTCTGGGCGGTGTGGGGCGCGACGGTGGTCGTCGCGGCCGTCGTCCAGCGCCTCTGGGTGCCCCGCCTGCGCACTCCCCGGATCGACGACGGGGAGACTCCCCCAGACTTCTCGGGTCTGGGCGCGCCCCGCTTCGTCCTCGCGGCCGCCGCGCTGGCCGCCGGCGCCGGGTGGGTGTTCTTCGCCGCCCCGCCGCACCAGTGGCTGGCGTGGGTCGGCTTCGTCGCGATCGGTGCGCCCCTGGTGATCGTCGACGCCGCGACGACGTACCTGCCCAACCAGCTGATGTACCCGCTGTGGGGGTGGGTGGCCGCCGGCCTCGTCGTGGTGCTGCTCTTCGACCCGACGGCCTCCCTCGGGGCCGCGCTCGGCGCGCTCGCCGGCTACGGGGCGTTCTGGCTGGTGTGGCGCACGAGCTCCAGCTTCGGGTTCGGCGACGTGCGGCTCGCCGCGGCGGTGGGGGCCGTCGCGGGGATGTCGGGGGTCACCGCCTGGGTGCTGGCGTTCGTCGTCGGCACCGCGCTGGGGGCCGTGGCGGCCATCGTCGCGGCCCTGCGGAAACGCTCGACGCTGCCCTACGGCCCCTGGCTCTGGTTGGGGCCGATCGTCGCGCTGGCACTCAACTGACAGCGGCAGGGGTTGGTGACGCGGCCAGCCCAGCCACTCCCCTACTGGTTCGTGAGCTCGATCCAGCGGTCGAGGTTCGTCTTGCTCTTCCCCGTATCGATAGCCTCAGCAGCCTCGCCCAGGTAGCGCTCGACCTGCTCGGTGAGGTCCCGCGTCGGCTCGACGCCGTGGTAGGCGAGCATGGCGGCGGCCGCGTTGAGCAGCACGATGTCGCGGACCGGGCCGGGCCTGCCGTCGACGAGCTCGCGCACCACCTGCGCGTTGTGCGCCGGCGGGCCTCCGATGAGGTCGATGGGCGCGGCCGGCGCGAGGCCCAGGTCGACCGGGTCGAGCGCGGTGCGGTGGACCCGCTCCTCCGACACCACCCACACATCCGAGGGGGACGTCGTCGTGAGCTCGTCGAGCCCGTCGAACCCGCGGAACACGAGCCCACGGCCACCCCGGGCGGCGATCACCCTCGCGAGCAGCGGGGCCATCTCGTCGTCGGCGACGCCGAGCGCCATCGCCTTGGGGCGGGCGGGGTTGGCCAGAGGGCCGAGGAAGTTGAACGTGGTCTGGATGGCGAGCTGCTTGCGCACGCCGCTGACGTTCTTCATGGACGAGTGGTAGAGCGACGCGAACAGGAACGCGATGTTCGTCTCCTCGAGCACCGCCTTCTGCCGCCCGGGCGCCAGCGCGATGTTGACGCCGAGGGCCTCGAGCGTGTCGGCGGTGCCGGACTGCGAGGACGCGGCGCGGGCGCCGTGCTTCACCACGCGGGTGCCGGCGGAGGCGGCGACGATGGCGGCCATCGTCGAGATGTTCACGGTGTTGGCCCGGTCCCCGCCGGTGCCGACGATGTCGACGGCCTCCGGGTCGAGCTCGATCGCGACGGAGTTGTTCAGCATCGCGGAAACGAGGCCGCGGATCTCGTCCTCCGTCTCACCTTTCGCGCGCAGCGCGGTCAGGAGCGCGGCGACCTGCACGTCGGAGGCGCGGCCGTTGAAGATCTCATCGAGCGCCCATTCCGCAGCCTCGGCTTCGAGTCCCTCGCTGCGCACCAGACCGGTCAGGATGTCTGGCCAGGTGTACATCAGGCGGTCGCCAGCTCTTCGCGGAGCAGGTTCGCCGCCTGTTCGGGGAGCTGGAACGGGTCCAGCGGGTAGGGGGCGATGGCGTCGGCCCGCGACCAGGTGGCGAGCCACGCGTCGACGTTGCGCTTGATCAGCAGGATCATGGGCGGGCAGTCGGCGTACTCGTCCTTCATCTGGTACGCCAGGCCGAAGCCTCCGGAGGGCTGGGCTTCACCGTCGAGGATGACGAGGCTGTACTTCGTGTCCGAGTCCAGGGCGCGGATCACGGCGGAGTGCGTCGCGACTTCGAGAACCTCGATCTCGGGGAGATCGCGGGCGACCTTCTTACCCAGCGTGAGCCGAACCTGCTCGCGCACCAGACGGTTGTCCGAGTACACGAGCACCTTCACCGGGGTGTCTGTCATGTTGCATCCTTTGCGGAACGATTCTGCGTCTCGCCAGAGTCTAGCCCCTTCTCGGCGGCTGCCGCGGCCCGGGCTCGGGCCTCCTCGCGGTCCAGCATGCGGTCCACGCGAACGGCTTCGCGTTTCGATTCCTGGATCCATCGGACGAAGATCACGGCCATGGCCGCGGCCATCGTGAGGTCGCCGGTGGCCCACATCAGCGCCCCGGCCCAGTTCTGGTCGCGCAGCGGGCTGACGCCCCAGTCGCGCTCGAACGCGAGGTACCACTGCTCCGCGATCAGCTGCCGGGAGCCCATGATGATCACGCCCAGGAACGCGTGGAACGGCATCGTGAGGATGAACATGAGGATGCGCAGCGGGTACGGGATCTTGTACGGCTGCGGGTCCGCGCCCAGCAGCGGCAGGAAGAAGGCGCACCCCACCACCACCATGTAGATGTGCAGGACGTCGTGGTGGAAGTCGCTGCGCAGGGTCAGCTCGTACCAGCCGGTGAGGTAGAGGACGAACGGGCTGGCGATCATCACCCCGAACGTCAGCGGCGGGAACAGGACGATCTTCGCGAACCAGCTGTGCACGAACTTCAGCAGCCACCCACGGGGCCGCTTCGGCAGGACGCGCAGGGCCAGCGTCACGGGCGCGCCGGAGACGAGGAACACCGGCGCGATCAGGTTGAGCAGCATGTGCTGGATCATGTGCGTCCAGAAGAGGACCGTGTCGTAGACGCCGAGAAAACTGAAGATCGCGACGGCGAGCACCCCCAGCCCGCCGACCATGAAGGAGAGCGTGCGCCAGAGCGACCACTTGTCGCCGCGCTTGTGCAGGATGTAGACGCCGGTCATGTACGCTGCACCGATCAGCACGAGCGGAACGACCACCCACCAGGGGGACGTCCAAGCGGTGACGAAGCGCCAACCCACCAGCGGTTCGATGACATCATCGGGCTTGGCGTGCAGCGGTTGGAGCGCCAAAAAGGCCACAGGCATAAGGGGCATGATCCCACAAGGGTATCCCGCCATTTGAACCGGGGTCACTTTAAATCCGCGCCCGGCGTGACGTGGCCGTGTTTTATGGCCATAATGGCACCCGTGGTCACGAATGAAGATACGCAACGGAGCCAGAGGCAGCTTCCTGCCGGCTCATTGCATGAGGTCCCCAGTTCCCGTCTAATCCCGCCGAAGGGCCGCCCCGACGTCGTCGGCCTCGGAGTGTGGGTGTGGCTGGCGAGCGAGTTGATGTTCTTCGCGACGCTCTTCGCCGCCTACTTCATGATTCGCAACACGACGAACGAAGCCGCCGCCGCAGCCGGCACGCCGGAGTTGGCGATGTGGGCAACGGAGAGCGCGCATCTCGACACGACGTTCGCCGCGATCAACACCCTGATCCTGGTGACGAGCTCGTTCACCTGCCAGTTCGCCGCCAACGCAGCCAGCGCCGGCCGCGTCAACGGCTCCTGGTGGAACCCCATGAAGATGGGCATGCGCCAGGGCTTCATCATCACGGCCTTCCTGGGCTCCGTCTTCATCGCCGGCCAGATCTGGGAGTACTTCACCCTGTTCTCCGAGGGCTTCACGATCGGCACGAACCAGTACTGGTCCGCGTTCTTCCTGGCCACCGGCTTCCACGGCATCCACGTGCTCGGCGGCATCGTCGCGTTCTGGTTCGTCCTGGCGCGCTCCTACATGACGCGCACGCACACGCACGAGCAGACCGTGGCCGCGCACGCCGTCAGCTACTACTGGCACTTCGTCGACGTGATCTGGGTGGCCCTGTTCGCGGTCATCTACTTCCTGCGATAACTGACTAGGAGCATTCCCTTGAACACCGAATCCAAGCGCAAGCGCAAGGCGCAGGCGCGCCCCTGGGTGCTGGTCATGGCGCTTCTGGTCGTCGGGCTGGCCTACTCCGTCGTGGTGCCGCCCTCCAGCTCCGCCGAGACCGAGATGACGCAGCAGATCGAGGAGGGCAAGGCCATCTTCGACGTCTCCTGCTCCTCCTGCCACGGCCTGAACGGCGAGGGCCTCTCCGCGGGCCCGTCGCTGATCGGCGTCGGCGCGGCCTCCGTCGACTTCCAGATGGGCACCGGCCGCATGCCGGCCGCCCGCGGCGAGGCGCAGATCCCGGCCGGCGAGGTCGTCTACTCGCAGGAGCAGATCGACGCCGTGTCGGCCTACGTGGCCAGCTTCGGCCCCGGCCCCGCGATCCCCGAGTCCAGCCAGTACGACCCCGAGGGTCTGAACGCCGACGAGATCGCCCGCGGCGGTGCGCTGTTCCGCGCCAACTGCTCCGCGTGCCACGGCATCGTCGGCGGCGGCGGAGCCATGCCGGAGGGCAAGCACGCGCCCGCCCTCGGTGACACCGAGGACGTCCACATCTACGAGGCCGTCCGCACGGGCCCGCAGCAGATGCCCACGTTCAGCAAGGACGTTCTCGAGGACGACGACGTCCGCCAGATCATCGGCTTCCTGAACACGGCCGACGAGGCGCCCCGCTACGGCGGCCTCGGCATGGGCAACCACGGTCCGGTCTCCGAAGGTTTCTGGATCTTCCTCCTGGGCATCGGTGGCCTGAGCGCCATCGCAGCCTGGATCGCCAAGAAGGGAGCCGGTGCACGATGACCACGAATCTGCCCGTGCAGGACCCGGATCTCCACCATTCGGTGGAGGACCCCGGCATCGGTGAACACGTCGAACGATTCACCGACGTCGACAAGGGCGCCGGCAACCGCGTCTACTACACGCTGCTGGCGATGCTGGGCGCCGTTCCTGTGCTGGCCATCGCCTTCATCGTGATCTACTTCGCGATGCCGCGGGACTGGATCATCCACATCGAGTTCGGCGGCGCGACGTACATCCACGCCAGCGCGATGAACGTGACACTCGGCCTCACCGGCGGGCTCGCCGTCCTCCTGATCGGCATCGCCGTCGTGCAGTGGGCGCGCGCCCTGATGAACGACCACGAGATGATCGAGGAGCGCCACAGCGCCGCCTCCGACGAGGACACCCGCGCCGCGGCCCTCGCGCAGTGGGAGGACGGCGTTCGTGACTCGAACATCCGTCGTCGCCCGCTGCTCCTGGGCGCCCTGGGTGGCGCCGTCGGCTTCGCGGTGATCCCCGCGGTCGTGACCCTGGCCGACATGGGCCCCTGGCCCACCAAGGCCACCCGCGCGGAGACGATCGAACGCACGCTGTTCGCGGCCGCACCGGAGGAGACCATCCGGCTCGTCAACGACGAGACCTGGAGGCCGATCCGGCCCGCCGACCTCGAGATCGGCCAGCTCGTCAACGCGCAGCCGTCCAACCTGCACGACGTCGACAGCCCGAGCCACCCGGCGACGCCCAAGGAACACCACCAGGAGAAGGCGAAGGCCTCGATCATCATCGTGCGCATGGATCCCAACAGCATCAAGATCCCCGAGTCGCGCACCGACTGGCACGTCTCGGGCATCCTCGCCTACTCGAAGATCTGCACCCATGTGGGCTGCCCGATCTCGCTGTGGGAGCGCCAGACGCACCACCTGCTCTGCCCCTGCCACCAGTCGACGTTCGACCTCGGCAACTCCGGCGTCGTCGTCTTCGGCCCCGCGGCGCGTTCGCTGCCGCAGCTGCCGATCACCGTCGACGACGAGGGCTACCTCATCGCGCAGAGCGACTTCACGGTGCCCGTCGGGCCGAGCTACTTCGAGCGCGATTCCCGCAATGACTACAAGGACGGTGACGCGTGATGGCCAAGCCCACGACGGTTGTGGAGGACCGGACGGACCTCGAATCCCGACCGGCCGAGCACGGGGCGAAGCACCCGGCCGCCGGCACCGCCACGTGGCTCGACGAGCGCGTCGGCCTGGGCAAGATCGGCAAGTTCGGTCTGCGGAAGGTCTTCCCCGACCACTGGAGCTTCCTGCTCGGTGAGATCGCCCTGTACACGTTCATCATCTGCCTGCTCACCGGCGTCTTCCTGACCATCTGGTTCAAGCCGTCGATGGCGGAGACGTTCTACGACGGCTCCTACCAGCTGATGCGGGGCATCCCGATCTCCGAGGCCTACTCCTCGACGTTGGCGATCTCCTTCGACATCCGCGGCGGTCTGCTGATCCGCCAGATCCACCACTGGTCCGCGCTGCTGTTCGTCGCCTCGGTGACGGTCCACATGCTGCGCGTGTTCTTCACCGGCGCGTTCCGCAAGCCGCGCGAGATCAACTGGCTGATCGGCATGGGCCTGTTCACGTTCGCCCTGTTGGCGGGCTTCTCCGGCTACTCGCTGCCGGACGACCTACTCTCGGGCACCGGCCTGCGGTTCGCCGACGGCCTGATCCGTTCGATCCCGATCATCGGCACCTGGGCGGAGTTCTTCGTCTTCGCCGGCGAGTTCCCGGGCGACCTGATCATCTCGCGGCTCTACATGGCGCACATCCTCCTGATCCCGGGCCTGCTGCTGGCGCTGATCTCGGCGCACCTCGCGCTCGTGGTCTACCACAAGCACACCCAGTACCCGGGGGCGGGCCGCACCGACAACAACGTCGTCGGCTACCCGTTGTTCCCCGTGTACGCGGCCAAGGCCGGCGGCTTCTTCTTCATCGTGTTCGGCACGATGGTGCTGTTCGGCGGCCTGTTCCAGATCAACCCGGTGTGGCTCTACGGGCCCTACGATCCGGCGAAGGTCACCGCGGGCTCGCAACCAGACTGGTACATGGGCTGGCTCGAGGGCGCGGTGCGCATCTTCCCGAACTGGGAGTCGCACATCGGCGGCACCACGTGGACGTGGGCGGTGTTCCTTCCGGGCGTTGGCCTGATGGGCATCCTCATGACCGGTCTGGCGCTGTGGCCGTTCATCGAATCCTGGCTGACGGGCGACAAGCGCGAGCACCACATCCTCGACCGGCCCCGCAATGCGCCGACGCGCACCGCGTTGGGCGTGGCGGGCATGGTCTGGTACGGCTTCTTCTGGATCGGCGGCGCGAACGACATCATCGCCACGCGGTTCGAGTTGAGCCTCAACGCGATCACGGTGTTCCTGCGGGTCGCCGTCATCCTGGGGCCGATCATCGCGTTCATCATCACGCGGCGCCTCTGCCTCTCGCTGCAGCGTTCCGACCGCGAGCGTGCGCTGCACGGCTCGGCAACCGGTGAGATCGTCCGGTCCGCGGACGGCGGCTACGACGAGGACCACGTCCCGATCTCGGACGGCGAGCAGCACGCGCTGACGCAGCACGCGCAGCCGAAGGTGCTGGAGGCCGACGACGGTTCGGGCCCCACCGGTGTGCCCGGGCCCACGAAGGTCTCGAAGTTCCGCGCCACCCTGTCGCGCTGGTACCTGGGTTCGCAGATCCTGAAGCCGAGCGCGGACGACATCGACGAGGCCAACCACCACGAGGCCCAGCACGGCGTCGAGGACGCCGAGGCTCGCCGCGAGCTGGACTGACCACCCACGATCAACACTGCGGGTCCCCTTGTCAGGGGGCCCGCAGTGTTGTTCGTTCCTGCCATACTGGGGCCTGTGCGTTTCTTGACTCAACCTGCCCACGACCTCACCTACTCCGACGTGTTCATGGTGCCGAGCCGTTCCGACGTGACGTCCCGGCTCGACGTCGACCTCACCTCCACCGACGGCCTCGCGACCCCGACGCCGCTGGTGGCGTCGAACATGACGGCGGTCTCGGGTCGCCGCATGGCGGAGACGATGGCGCGGCGCGGCGGCCTGGCGATCTTCCCGCAGGACATCCCCGACGACGTGGTGGCCCGCTCGATCGCGAAGGTGAAGGCCGCCCACCCTGTGTTCGACACGGCGGTCACGGTCTCCCCCACCACCACCGTCGGTGAGACGCTGAGCCTGATCCCGAAGCGGGCGCACGGCGTCGCGCTCGTGGTGGACGGGGGCCGCGTGCTGGGCATCGTGGACCCGGCGACGGCAGAGGGCACCGACCGCTTCTCGCAAGCCAAAGACGTCATGTCCACCGACATGCTGACCGTGGACTCGGGCGCCAGCCCCGAGGACGTCTTCAACGCCCTCCACAGCTCGCACCAGAGCCTCGCGGTCGCCCTGGGCCCGGACGGCGCCCTGGTGGGCGTCATCACCGCCAAGGGGGCACTGCGGGCGACGATCTACTCCCCCGCGCTCGACGCCGGGGGCCGCCTGCGGGCGGGCGTGGCCGTCGGCATCAACGGCGACATCGCCGCCAAGGTGCGCTCCGCGCTGGAGGGCGGCGCGGACGTGCTGGTGATGGACACCGCCCACGGCTTCCAGGAGAAGATGATCTCCGCGCTGCAGGTGGCCCGCGACGTGCGCGACGAGTACTCGGCAGAGCACGGCCGCCACGTGCTGATCGTGGGCGGCAACGTCGTCACCGGCGAGGGCGCGAACGACCTCATCGACGCCGGCGCCGACATCGTCAAGGTGGGTGTCGGGCCGGGTGCGATGTGCACGACGCGCATGCAGACCGGTGTGGGGCGGCCGCAGTTCTCCGCGGTCCTGGACACGGCGCAGGCGGCCCGGGAGCGCGGGAAGTCGGTCTGGGCCGACGGTGGGGTCAAGTATCCCCGCGACGTCGCACTGGCGCTCGCCGCGGGCGCGGGCTCGGTGATGGTGGGTTCCTGGTTCGCCGGCACCTACGAGTCCACCGGCAACCTCCTCCAGGACGCCGACGGGCGCGTCTACAAGGAGTCCTTCGGGATGGCGTCGGCGCGCGCGGTGAAGCAGCGCACGCGCGACCGCTCGGCGTTCAGCCGCGCACGCGCGGGCCTGTTCGAGGAGGGGATCTCGAGCTCGCGGATGTATCTGGATCCGGCGCGCCCCGGCATCGAGGACCTGCTCGACTGGATCACGTCGGGCGTGCGCTCGTCCTGCACCTACGCGGGCGCCCGCAGCCTCGCGGAGTTCGCGGACCGGGCCGTCGTCGGCATCCAGTCGGGTTCGGGCTACGAAGAAGGCCGCCCCGTCTCCCAGAGTTGGTGAACGTCCTAGTCTTGGGGCATGACTGAAGTACCAGACCTGGTCCGTACCCAGCGCGAGAGCTACCGCGGGGCGATCCGGATGGCGCAGGCCGCAGGTGCCGCGGCCGAGGCCGCCGGGATCGGGCGGGACGTCGTCGAGCTCGTCAACGTGCGGGTCTCCCAGCTCAACGGCTGCGCCCGCTGCCTCTCGTTGCACGTGCCGGCTGCACAGAAGGCAGGGGTGGACGACGCCCGCCTCCACCTGCTGCCCGCCTGGCGTGAGGCGACGCTGTACAGCCGCCTGGAGCGTGCGGCCCTGGAGATCGCGGAGCTCACGACGACGGTACCCGCCGGCGCGGCCGAGCGCGCGGCCGGCGTCGGCCTCGACGCGGGCCTGACGGAGGAACAGATCACGGCGATCGAGTGGATCGCGATCTCGATCGGGGCGTTCAACAGGATCTCGATCATGTCCGGCCACGACGCCCGCTGGCCGGAGGACTGATCGTCCGGCCCCTGGGTCCTCCAGGACTACCGCTCCCGGGTGCTTGCGACGGGGTGCGCTCCGTTGGATCGAGCCGACGCGCGCCTCCCAGCTGGGCGTCGTCGGCAAACCCAGCGGGACGGCGACGGGGTGGGCTCCGGGTAGGTGGGCGTTGGATCGAGCCGACAGACAGCACGCAGCAACGCCAGCACATGGTCGGCAACGATCCAGGGCGGGAGCACACCCCGTCGCCGGCCCGCGACAGTTCACGCAACGAAACCACAACAAAGAGTGAGCCCAGCTACCGGAAGCGGTAGCTGGGCTCACTCCTAAGCAGTGCGGGACCGACTCAGTGCTGGTAGTCCCCGCGGTAGTACTGGAGGACCCAGCCGGAGCACGCCCAGATGCCGACCCCGAAGCCGATCAGGGCGATCCACCCCTGCCCGAGCGCGGCGCCGATGAAGATCAGCGTGACCACCACTGCGCAGAAGAACGGCCAGATGCTGCTCGGCGGGAAGAAGCCGTACGTGCCGGCGCCCTCGTAGATCTCGCCGTCCTGACGGTCCTCGGGCCGGGCGTCGAAGTTGCGCGCCTGGTACTGGAGGAACGCTGCGATCATCAGGCCCAGGCCTGTGGTGAAGCCGAGCGCGATGGTGCCGATGATCTCCTTCGACATGAACCAGTAGATCGGCGTCACCACCCCGAAGAAGATGACGATGAACCAGAAAACTTTCGCTTCAGTTCTCACTTCAGCTCCTCCTCAATCTCTTCGATGGGTTCGCTGACCGCGGCGTCCAGGTATTCGCCCGGATCGTCGTAGTGCACTTCGTCGGCGTACTCCGGATGTTGCGCGTCGAACGCGGGGCTGATGGAGCGGATGCGCGGGATCGACTCGAAGTTGTGGGCCGGCGGGGGCGACGACGTCGCCCACTCGAGCGAGCGTCCCCAGCCCCACGGGTCGTTGACTGCGACCTTGGGCGACTTGCGGGTGATCCAGACGTTCCAGAGGAACGGCAGCATCGACATGCCGAGCAGGAAGGCGCCGAAGGTGGAGATCTGGTTCATCACCGTGAACCCTTCCCACGCCCCGTAGGTCGCGATGCGGCGCTGCATGCCCATCGTGCCCAGCCAGTGCTGGATGAGGAAGGTGATGTGGAAGCCGAAGAACAGCGTCCAGAAGTGCACCTTGCCCCACTTCTCGTCGAGCATCCTGCCGGTGAACTTGGGCCACCAGAAGTAGAAGCCCGAGAACGTCGCGAAGACCACGGTGCCGAAGACGGTGTAGTGGAAGTGGGCGACGACGAAGTAGGTGTCGGTGACGTGGAAGTCGAGCGCCGGCGCCGCGAGGATGATGCCCGTGAGCCCGCCGAAGAGGAAGGTCACGAGGAATCCGATGGAGAACAGCATGGCTGTGGTCAGGGTGATCGACCCTCGCCACAACGTGCCGATCCAGTTGAAGAATTTCACCCCGGTGGGGATCGCGATCATGAACGTCATGAACGAGAAGAACGGCAGGTTGACCGCGCCGGTGGCGAACATGTGGTGCGCCCACACCGACACCGAGAGGGCGCCGATGGCGAGCGTCGCGAACACGAGGCCGTAGTAGCCGAAGACCGGCTTGCGGCTGAACACCGCGAGGACCTCGGTGACGATGCCGAAGAACGGCAGGGCGATCACGTACACCTCGGGGTGGCCGAAGAACCAGAACAGGTGCTGCCACAGCATGGCGCCGCCGGACGCGGCGTCGAATATGTGGGAGCCCAGGACTCTGTCGGAGCCCAGCACAAGCAGCGAGGCGCCGAGGACCGGGAACACCATGATGACCATCATGGAGGTGACCAGGATGTTCCAGGTGAAGATCGGCATGCGGAACATCGTCATGCCGGGGGCGCGCATCGTGATGATGGTGGCGATGAAGTTCACCGCGCCCAGGATCGACGACAGGCCGAGCAGGTAGAGGCCGAAGACCCACAGGTTGGAGCCGTAGCCCGGCGAGTGGATCGCGGTGGACAGTGGCACATAGGCCGTCCATCCGAAGCTGGCGGCGCCGCCGGGGCTCAGGAAGCCGGCCACGGCCATCAGCGAGCCGAAGAGGTAGAGCCAGTAGGCGAACGCGTTCAGCCGCGGGAAGGCGACGTCGGGCGCACCGATCTGCAGCGGCACGAGCGCGTTGGCGAAGCCGGCAAACAGCGGCGTCGCGAACATCAGCAGCATGATGGTGCCGTGCACGGTGAAGAACTGGTTGAACGTCTCGTGGTTCATGAACGTCAGGCCGGGCGTGGCGAGCTCCGCGCGGATCGCGAGGGCCAGCACACCGCCGAACATGAAGAAGATCATGGCGGTGACGAAGTACATGTTGCCGAGCACCTTGTGGTCCGTGGTGCTCAGGTACTTCATGAACGTGGCGCCCAGCTTGTGGGGCGTCTCCGTGGATTCCCGGGGCGCGGTCTCGGCTCGCATCGCGATGCCGTCGGCGCTCATACCGTCAGCGGTGGTCATGACTGGTCCTCCTGCTCCAGGCCGGGAAGGATGTGCTTCGTCGTGTGGGGCATGTCGACGTGGCCATCATTGCCGTCGGCCGCCAGCGTGCTCACGTACTCGTTGAACTCTTCCTCCGAGACGACGTGCGTCTGGAAGAGCATCGCCGCGTGGTATTCGCCGCACAGCTCCGCGCACTTGCCGTCGTAGGTGCCGATCACGTTCGGCGTGACGTCGAACGAGTTCACCATCCCGGGGATGACGTCCATCTTCATGTAGAACGCCGGGATCCAGAACGAGTGGATCACGTCGGCCGAGTCGAGGTTGAAGCGGACGCGCTTGTCGACGGGGAGGTAGAGGTCGGGGATCCGCTCGATGGTGCCGATGTTGTGGGCATCGACGCCGATCGCCGGGTCCTCCTCGGTGTGGTAGTTGAACGTCCAGGACCACTTCTGGCCGATGACGTCGATGACGATGTCGGCTTCCGGCTCCTGGTCGAGCAGTTCGTCCTGGGCACGCACCGTGTACAGGAACAGGACGCCGATGATCAGGAACGGCACCAGGGTGTACAGGAGCTCCAGCGGGAGGTGGTACTTCGTCTGGCGCGGGACTTCGGCGTCCCCGTCCTTGCGTCGGTACCGGATGATCGCCCAGATGATCAGGCCCCATACGAGGACCCCTACCACGAGCGCGGTGATCCAGAAACCGACCCAGAGGTCGCCCATCGCGGGGGCTTGCTCCGACGCCGGCTGCGGGAGCCCGAACATTCCGTAGGATCCCTCACATCCGGCCAAGCCCACGAGGGTCAACACTGCGGCGAACACCATCGTCACCCGCCGTCGGGGCTGAGGATTGCTTCTCACAACTCGTAGCCTTCCAAGTCTCAAGTCCAGCGAGCCAAAAGCATCGCAAAACAGCACTGCAGGAGCCACCCTAACGCATAAAGACACCCCCGGGTGAAAGCGTTCAGCCCGGGGGTGATATTTTAGAGGGTTTGTGTCAGTGGAACGAGTCGCCACAAGCGCAGGAGCCGCCTGCGTTGGGGTTGTCGATGGTGAATCCCTGCTGCTGGATCGTGTCGACGAAATCGATGGAGGCACCACCGAGGTAGGGGGCGCTCATGCGGTCGGTGACCACATTCACGCCGTCGTAGGAGGTGGCGACGTCGCCGTCGAGCTCACGGTCATCGAAGTAGAGCTGGTAGCGCATCCCGGAACAGCCACCGGGCTGCACGGCAATGCGGAGCGAAAGATCGTCGCGACCCTCTGCTTCGAGCAGAGCGCGCACCTTGCTGACCGCGTCGTCCGAGAGGGTGACGCCGGCCGGTGCATCAATCTGAGTATCAGTCACGCTGACTCCATCATTTTCGGGAATGGTTCTCCGCCTAGTGTACTTATCTCCTCAACCAACGCCAGCCCCCGGCCCATCTGGCGGCCATCGGCGCGGCGGGGCTCAGAACCGCCAGGTGCGCGCGACCCTCCGGGCGAGCTCCGAGAAGCCCTCGACGGTGACCGGCTCCGGCTCGATGTCGGCGGTGAGCGCGTAGGCGGCCTCGATGCCGGCCGTGCGCAGTTCGCGGGAGGACACGAAGTTGCGGCGGGCGACGACGATGACCGGCCGGAGTGCGGCCTCCCCCACCTGCACGACGCGTTCGACGAGCACCCCGCCCTTCGCGTGGAAGTCGAGGTCGGTGCAGCCGGTGACGACGACGTCGGCCTGGGACGCGCTGGCCTCGAAGCCGGTGGCCTCCATCGCGTACGTGATGCGGTCGACGTAGCGCGCGCCGCAGGCCAGGAGGATGGCGCCGAGCCCGCCGGCGGCGCCGGAGCCTGGGCCGTCGTCGAGGCCGAGCTGCTGGAGCCACCCGCGGGCTCCCGTGTCGGCGGCCAGGCCGTCGGCGATGTCGCCGCCGGATTCGCGGGAGTGGTTGACGGCCCAGCCGCCGAGGCCGGTGAGTGGGACGTCGAGCACCTCGCCGTCGAGCGCGACGGTGAGCGTGCGGCCGGCCAGCTGGCGGCGCAGGGCGTCGAGCGCGGCGGCGGGGTCGTCGTCGAAGGTACGCAGGAGCGCGGCCCCGAAGTCGGGGACGTCGAGCGCGGTGAGATCGACGACGTCGGCACCCTCGGCGAGCAGGCGCGCGAGTTCGGCCTGCGTCGTCGGGCGCGGGGCGTCCGGTGCGAGCACGACGACGGCAACCTGGGCGCCGTGGTCGTGGAAGGCTCGCCCGATGACGTCCGCCGCGGTCCTCGCGTCCAGCTCTCCGACGTCGTCAGAGGCTACGAGGACCCTCAACCCTCGGCCTGCTCCTCGACGCGATCCTCGGAGGGATGGCGGTCGGGCAGGATGCCGAAGTATTCGGAGGTGGACTCCAGGAGGAGTTTGACCTCCTCGACGGTGGAGTCCGGGTCGGGCAGCACCAGGTCGGATTCGGCGATCACGTCGTCGGGCACCGGGGTGCCGAGCTCCCTGATGCCCTCGAACAGCCGCTGAAGCGCATCGTGGAGCGCTGCCTGGTCGGCGTCGTCGACGGCCTTCTCCACCTCGACGTCGATGGCGTTGAGCTTCTCCAGGTGGTCGACCTCGAGCACCCACTGGCCCTCACCCAGCACGCGGACGATCATCGCTGCTCCTCGTACGGATTGAAGCCACCCTCCTGCGTCGGCTGCGCGGCGGGCTGCTGCGCGCCGGCGGGCGAGGCTGGCGACTGGGCCGCCTGTTCGCTGGGGGCGTCGATCTGCGCGCGGGTGGCCGGGCCACCCGTGAGCTGGGCCTTCATCCGGGAGAGTTCGTCCTCGACCGTGGCGTCGGCGGCCAGAGCGTCGAGCTCGCGGGTGACGTCGCTCACTCCGGTGGCGTCCTCGAGGGCGCCGCTCAGCATGAGCTCGTCGACGGCGGACGCGCGGGCCTGAAGCTCCAGCGTCTTGTCCTCGGCCCGCTGGATGGCGAGGCCGACGTCGCCCATCTCCTCCGAGATGCCGGTGAAGGCCTCGTTGATGCGGGTCTGCGCCTCGGCGGCGGAGTAGGTGGCCTTGATGGTCTCCTTGCGGGTGCGGAAGGCGTCCACCTTGGCCTGCAGGCGCGAGCTGGCGCGCACGAGCTTCTCCTCCTCGCCCTGCAGCTGCGCGTGCTGCTGCTGCAGGTCGGAGAGCTGCTGCTGCAGGCCGGACTTGCGGGTCAGGGCCTCGCGGGCGAGGTCCTCGCGGTTGGATTCCAGGGCGCGCTGCGCCGCGCTCTGCAGCCGCTCGACCTCCTGGTTGAGCTTGTTCGCCTGCAGCTCGACGCGCTTGCGGCTGGTGGCCACGTCGGCAACCCCGCGTCGCACGTTCTGCAGGAGCTCGAGCTGCTTCTGGTAGGAGTAGTCGAGCGTTTCGCGCGGGTCTTCGTACTTGTCCAGGGCTTTGTTGGCCTTGGACCGGAAAACCAACGCGATGCGTTCAAAAATGCCGGCCACGGATAATGTCCTTCCGATGAACTGTTCAGGGACAACCGTACATGCCATGAGGTGAAGTTCTAAGCCAGATTCCAAACAGGTAGACTGAAGATTCCCGAGAACCTAATCCATCACCTGTGAGGCTGATCCGACGTGGGACTGTTCCGCCCCTATGAGCGCACCGAGAAGTCCGAACGGACGCGCCAAGCCACCGTGCCCAGCAAGCCCGTCCCGACGACCACCGCTCCGGCGGAGGGGTCGTCGTCGGAGAAGATCGTGGTGCGTCGCGGTGAGAAGAAGGGCGCGACTCCCACGCGCCGCGAGGCCGAGGCTGCACGCATGGAGCGGCTCCACCCCAACCGCTCGCCGAAGCAGCAGCGTAAGGCGGACCAGCAGGCGCGGGTGAAGGCCCAGCAGGAAACGTGGGACCGGGTGGAGAAGAGCCCCGAGCGCGAGCTGCTGCGCGACTTCATCGACACCCGCTGGACGATCGCCGAGTTCCTGATGCCCGCGATGATCCTGATCATGGCGCTCATGCTGGTCACGATGAACAACACCAACGTGTCGGTCTACGTCGGCATGGGGCTGTGGTTCGTCTTCGCGCTGGCCATCCTCAACATCATGGTCATGTGGAACAGCTACAAGAAGCTGCTCGCCGAGCGGGTGCCGAACGCCAACCGTCGCGGGCTGCTGATGTACATGATCAACCGGGCGATGATGATCCGCCGGTTCCGCCGCCCGGGCCCGCGCATCAACCGTGGGGACCCGATCTGATGAGCTACCGCTTCGAGTACACCGGCGAGTTCAGCCGCGCGGAGCTGGAGCGGGCGGAGCTGACCCGCGAGTTCGACACGCAGCAGGCCGCCGAGGAGTGGCTAACGATCTACTTCACCGACCTCGTGCGCCTCGGCGTGAGTGAGGTCACCCTCTTCGAGGAGGACCGGCCCGTATTCGGGCCCATGTCCCTGCTTCCCTGAGCGCACCGCCACGACGACGCCGAAGGCCGTCATGATCACCCCGAGCCCGATCACGTACGGCGTCTGCCCGCGCGCCTCCGCGAGCCGCTGTTCGTAGGTCTGCACCGTCGTCGTCTCCTCCTGGACGCGGCTGGAGTAGTGGCACACGTCGCCCGGCCCCATGGTCTCGCCCCGACACGCCAGGTTCGGGTTGACGTAACTCACCACACCCCAGGCGGTCAGGGCCAACGCCGCGACGACGAACGCCCACAGTGCTACACGCTTTTGCATGGGAGCCAAAGTAGCGCAGTCTCGATAAGCTGTGAGAATGCACGACGTAACCCTGGAATATGCCAAGTCCCTCCCCCGCGCCGCCGACGTGGTGGTCCTCGGACTCACCACCGCCGGCGACATCACCGCCCTGGTGGGTGGTTCACCCGAGCTCGACAAGATGTACAGCTCCGCGTTCAAGGTGGGCGTCGGCGACCTCGCGCTCGCGATGGGCGCGAAGAGTGACGTGGAGTCCGTCACGGTCCTGCCGGCCACGGAGTCGGCCCGAGCCGTCGTCGTCGGGCTCGGCGATCCCGACGTGACGCCCGCCACCCTGCGACGCGCGGTCGGCAGCGCGCTGCGCACCGTCGCCGCGCTCCCCGACGCCGACGGGCTCACCGTCGCCATCTCCCTTGAGCTGGGCGACCCCGAGCTCGTGCAGGCCGCTGCGGAGGGCGCCGCACTCGGCGCGTACCGCGTCACGGTCGTCACCGCCGAGATCACCCCGCGCCCTGTGGCGAAGATCGTCGTCGTCACGAAGGCCGACGCGAAGAGCGCCATCAACGTCGCGACCGCCGGCGCGCGCGCCGTCTACCAGGCCCGCGACTGGGCCAACACTCCCCCGAACCTGCTCTACCCCGAGAACTTCGCCGAGGCCGCGAAGGCCTACGTCAAGGACGAGCGCATCGCGGTGGAGATCCTCGACGAGAAGGCACTCGAGAAGGGCGGCTACGGCGGCATCCTCGCCGTCGGCGGCGGCTCGGAGCGGGGGCCCCGTCTGGTGCGGCTCAGCTACGTCCCGCGCGGCGCCAAGTACCACCTGGCCCTCATCGGCAAGGGCATCACCTTCGACTCCGGCGGCCTGGACATCAAGCCGCCCGCGAGCATGGAGGGCATGCAGAAGGACATGAGCGGCGCGGCCATCGTGATCTCCGCGATCAAGGCCATCGCCGAGCTCGGGCTCCGGGTGCAGGTCACCGCCTACGCAGCGATGGCGGAGAACATGCCGTCGGGCTCCGCGTTCCGCCCCGGCGACGTGCTGACGATGTTCGACGGCCAGACCGTCGAGAACTTCAACACCGACGCCGAGGGCCGCCTCGTGCTGGCCGACGCCATCGCGCGAGCCGGCACCGACTCGCCGGACATGATCGTCGACGTCGCCACCCTCACCGGCGCCTGCATGGTGGCGCTCGGCACCCGCATCGCGGGCCTGACCACCACCGACGACGACACCGCCGACCGCGTGCTCGACGCCGCCGAGGCCGCCGGCGAGGAGTTCTGGCACCTGCCGATCACCGACCACGTCCGCGAACAGCTGAAGTCGGACATCGCCGACATCCGCTCCGGGGGCAAGTCCCGCTGGGGCGGGGCCCTCGTGGCCGGCGCGTTCCTCGAGAAGTTCGTGCCGGAGGACGTCGCCTGGGCGCACCTCGACATCGCCGGCCCGTCCGACTCGTCGGAGGCGTTCGGCTACACCCCGAAGGGCGGCACCGGCGTGGCCGTGCGGACGCTGATCGCGCTGGCGCAGCAGTCCTCGGTCTGAGGTTCGCTCAGGAGTTCCCGGCCTCGTCGCGAAGCTTCGCGGCGAGGCCGCGCTCCATCGGGAGCTTCGCGTACAGCGTCGCCTGGAGCACGTGGTAGAGGTCCGGTTTGCCGTCCCAGGTGCGCGCGATCGGGCGCAGGTCGTCGTCGAGCTCGGAGTGCCACGCGCCGTGCTCGTGGTCCATCAGGTGGGCGTCGGCGAACCGCCAGAACCGCTCGTAGGCGTCGGCGTAACGCTGCTCGCCGGTGGCCAGCCGCAGCACGTGCGCGGCGCCGATCGCCTCGGCGACGGGCCAGAAGTAGCGGCTGCTGATCACCGGGGCGCCGTCCCAGTCGACGGTGTAGTAGAAGCCCCCGCCGTCGGCCCAGGCGTCGTCGACGGCGCCGTCGAAGAGCCGCTCGGCCGCGGGCAGGAGCCAGTCGACCTCGGGGCGCAGGCCCGCGATCTGCACGCAGAGCTTCGCCCATTCGAGCCAGTGCCCGGGCGTGGAACCGTACGGCCGGAACGGGTGGGCGGGCTCGTCGCGGTTGTAGTCGGGGACCGGCCGCCAGCGTTCGTCGAAGTGCTCGAAGAGCCGGTGCGCACCCCGCTCGCCCGACGCCAGCGGGTCGCGGGCGAACCGCTCGGCCATCCGCACGGCGCGATCCAGCAGGCGGGTCTGGCCCGTGGCCTCGAACGCGGCCAGGTACGCCTCGGTGAGGTGCATGTTGGCGTTCAGCCCGCGGTAGGGATCCGCCCGGGTGAAGGCCCGGTCCATGACGTCGAGGCCCGCGCCGGCGGCGTCGTCCCAGTAGTGCTCGTCGATCAGCGCGACGGCCTCGTCCAGGAGCGCGCGCCCGCCGCCGATGCCCGCAGCGACCGCGCTGGAGCCGGAGAGGACGACGTGCGCCATGCCGTAGAGCTGCTTGCTGTCGTCGCGGCCGTCCGGGTGGATGCCGGTGAACCAGCCGCCGTGTTCGGTGTCCCGCCCGGGTGCGGTGCCGAGGTATCGCACCCCGTGGGCGGCGACGTCGGCCGCGCCCTCCCTGCCCCACAGCGAGGCCAGCGAGAAAGCGTGCACCATGCGCGCCGCGATCCAGAGTTCCTTGCCCTTCTCGGGCATCGGTGTGCCGGTGTTGCCCAGCCA
>JAAYZP010000047.1 GCA_012514785.1 Propionibacterium sp.
CGTCGCGGGCGACGTCCGTGACGGACTCGCCCATCGCGACCCCGACGGAGGCCGCCTTGAGCGCGGGGGCGTCGTTCACGCCGTCGCCGGTGACCGCGACGATCTTGTCGTCGGCCTGGAGCACCTTGACGATGCGCAGTTTGTCGCGCGGGGTCATCCGGGCGGCGACGGACGTCTCCTTGAGGCGGTCGCGCAGTTCGAGGTCGCCCAGCTGCGCCATCTCCGTGCCGGTCAGCGGGTGGAAGTCGGTACGCAGACCGAGCCGTTCGCCGATGGCGACGGCGGTGGCCGGGTGGTCGCCGGTGATCATCATCACCTGGATGCCGGCGCTGCGGCAGTCGGCGATGGCCTGCTTCACGCCCTCGCGCGGCGGGTCCATCATCGCCTGCAGGCCCGTGAAGACGAGGCCCTCGGGCTCCGGGAGCGGCTCACCGGGTACGGGTTCCGGCACCTCGACGGAGGCCGTGGCGATCACGCGCGAGCCCCGGCCGGCGAGTGCGAGGTTCGCCTCCCGGATGGATGCGCCGTCGAGGGGGCGCGGCCCGTCGGGGGAGTCCATCGTCGTGCAGAACTCCATCACCGTCTCGGGCGCGCCCTTGATGTGCATGACGTGGCGATCGCCGTCGCGGTAGATGGCCTGCGAATACTTGTTCGCCGACTCGTAGGGGATCGCGGCCGCGGGCGGCGCACCGTGTTCCTCGATGGTCAGCGCCCCGGTGCGCAGGCCTGCGGCGGCCATGGCGACGTCGACGGCGTTGCCCACCAGCTCGTCCTCCACGTCCGGGTCGTGGAGCGACTCGTTGCTCAGCGCTCCGGTGCGCAGCGAGCGGCGCTGCACCGCGCTGAGGGCCGGAGGTTCGCCGTCGGCGCTGCTGACATCGAGCTCGACCCCATCCGGGGTCCACAGGTGCTCGACGGTCATCCGGTTGATCGTCAGCGTGCCGGTCTTGTCGGAGCCGATGATGTCGGTGGAGCCCAGCGTCTCGACGCTGGGCAGGCTGCGGATGACCGCGTTGTGCTTCGCCATCCGGGAGACGCCGACGCCGAGCGCGACGGTGAGCACGATCGGCAACGCCTCGGGCAGCGCGGAGACGATGAGTGCCACCAGGCCGCGGAAGGCGTCGGAGACGGGCGTGCCCATCACGATGGAGGCGATGGAGATCGTGCCGGCGATGACGACGGTGGCGACGGCGATGTGCTTCTCGAGCCGGTCGGTGAGCATCTGCAGGGGCGTCTTCTGCCCCTCCTCCTGGACGGACTGGGCGATCGCGCCCAGCTCGGTGTCGGTCCCCGTCCCCACGACGACGCCGGTGGCCCGGCCGGATGCGACCAGGGTGCCGGAGTACGCCATGCTGTGTCGATCGCCGAGGGTGGTGTCCTCCGCGACGGCGTCGGCGCGCTTCGTCGTCGGCAAGACCTCCCCGGTGAGCATCGACTCGTTGACTTCCAGCCCGACGACGTCGGTCAGCCTCAGGTCGGCGGGCACCTTGTCGCCGGATTCCAGCCGCACCTCGTCGCCCGGCACGAGTTCGCGGGCCGGGATGACGGAGATCGTGTCGTCGCGGACCACCTGTGCCTCGGCCACCGTCAGTTGTCGCAGCGCGCGCACGTCGCGTTCGGACTTGCGTTCCTGCCAGAAGCCGAGGGAGGCGTTGAGCAGCAGCGTGATGACGATCACGACGGTGTCGAACCACTCCCCGAGGAGGCCGGTGATGGTGGCGGCGACGATGAGGAAGATGATCATGGGGGAGCGGAACTGCCGCAGCAGCACCTCGTACCAGGTGTCCGGCGGTCGTTCCTCGATCTCGTTGGGCCCGTGGCGCTCCATGCGGGCGCGGGCCTCGGCTTCGGTGATTCCCCCTTCCGCGGTCTCGAAGTGGGCACGGACCTCGTCGGTGTCGAGGGCGTGCCAGGACGTGGGGGCGGCAGTCGCCATGGATTCCTTCGTTCGGGGGATCGCCTTCCCTTCCACCATACGAAACGAGAGCTGAGGTCCTAGTTTGTTGCCATCCGCACGCTCCGTGTCGAGCAGGGCTAGGTGGATGGCCACCGGGATACTGTTCGCTCACGAGCCCACACCGGCCGGTCAAACTCGGGCCTGAAGAGGAGAACTGTGACGCAATTCGACATGCCGGACATGGCTGGCGCCACTGCTGTGGTTACAGGGGCCAGCGACGGCATCGGGCTCGAGATCGCGCAGGCCTTGGCCGGGTCCGGCGCCGCGGTGATCCTCCCGGTGCGCAACCGAGAGAAGGGGCAGCGGGCCGTGGCTCGGATCCGGGAGTCGGTGCCCGACGCGCGGCTGGCGCTGCGGGATCTGGACCTGGCGCGGCTGGACACCGTCGCCGCGCTCGTTCAAGCCCTCCGCGACGAATCAGCACGGATCGACCACCTCGTCCTCAACGCCGGCGTCATCCTCCTCGGCGACCGCGAACGGCACGTCACCGAGGATGGTTTCGAGCTGCACTTCCAGACCAACTTCCTCGGCCACTACGCGCTGACCTTGGGCCTCCTGCCGCTGCTGCGGACATCCCGGGGCCGCGTCGTCGTGCAGACCAGCCTCGCCACGCGGTTCGGGCGCGTTGCCTGGGACGACCTCCAGTTGCAGCACCGGTACTCGGCGTTCCGGGCCTACGCGTCGTCGAAGGCGGCGCTCGGGCTGTTCGCCACCGAGTTCGCGCGTCGAAGCGACGACGAAGCCTGGGGCGTGACCCTGGGCATCTCCCACCCAGGCGTGGCGCCGGATACGTCGATCGCGGGGCCGCTGCGCGCCAAGCGGACCGGGTCGGGAAGCCACAAGGTCTCGGCACGGCTCGGGCACAGCCCCGCCGAGGCGGCGCTCCCCGCGCTGATGGCGATGATGTCGACGCCGCGGCCGGGGGAGATGTGCGTGCCGAGGTACGAGATCTCGGGGCAGCCGAAGCGGCGCCGCATCTACCGGCGCATCAGCGACCCGGCTGCGGCGGCGAGGATCTGGGACGTCGGCGACCGGCTGCTCGTCGAACGACCGGCGGAGTAGACCACGGGCGCTCTCGTGTGGACTTGACTACCGAAGTCGGTGGCCAGGTCCACGGCAGGTAGCGACGCCCGCACTAGTGTCGGTAAGACTGATGTCATTGTCAGGTTTATGAGAAAGTGAGCCTCCGCTGACAGCTCCCGTAGACCGCACGTAGAGGCCCGTCGGAGGCGCTGCTTCATCGTTCATCAGCTTCGCGACTCTATGGGGCGAGAAAGCGGTGCACGTCGGGCGTCAGTCCCCTCGGTGCCAGCTGGTTGAGCCGCCGCCGGGCGTCAGCCCTGCGGCGTGGTCGAAACCACCCCGGACTAGGGCAGGGGCCAGATCCACGCGGCCATCGAAGATGGTCTCGCTGGTCGATGCGGCGAAGGCACGCAACGCGGGAGATTGATGCCATGGCGGCTGTGGTCGACGATGAAGCCACCCGCCGCAACTCGCCGCAACCTGCCGTGGACTTAACCCCCGATGTCGGTGGCCAAGTCCACGGCAGGTGGTCGTAGCCGGGCTTCGGTGTCAAGGGCCCGGGACGGGTTCGCGTCGGTCAGTCGCCGCGGATCCGTGCCGCGGCAAGGTCCAGTGACGCGTGGGCCTCGGGTGCGTCAAATCCGATGTAGACGTGGAAGGCGTCCTCCACCAGCTCGAGTTCGACGTCGGCGCCCTGCTCACGTGCCTTGTCCACGAAGAGGAGGACATCCGGCAGCAGCAAGTCCTTCGTGCCCTGCAGCACGGTCATCGGCGGCAGTCCGCTCAGATCGGCGAACATCGGGCTGACCATGGGATCGGTGACCTCGCGGGTACCGGCCCAGTTCCTTCCTGCCCGCTGCAGTTGCTCCACCACCATCAGTGCGTCGATGGGCTCCATCTCCAACGACTCCGGATGGACGTTGCGCAGATCCGTCCATGGTGCGTGGATCACGAGGTGGTCCGGCATGGGGTTGCCCTGCTCGCGTGCGCGCAGCGAGTGAACGAGTGACATGTTGCCGCCCGCGGAGTCACCGGCGACGCCTACGCGGTGGTCGCCAGCGGCTTTCTTCACCTCGACGGCGAGGGCGTCGAGCAGCGGAAGCGCGTCGTCAAGCGTGGCATCCGGGCCCGGCACGTAGTGCGGCACCCACACATCAGCGCCGGTGCGATCCGCCAGCCCGGCGACGACGTTCCAGTGGGGTTCGATGAACGGCAGCGTGTAGGCGCCGCCGTGGTAGTAGATGATCTGCATGCCGGAGCCGTTCGCGCGCGGGTGGAGAACGTGCACCAGCACGCCGGAAACCTGGCGCTCCTCGATCTCGTAGCGCTCATCCAACTCCTCTGGAATCGGCGCGTGCTCCTTGACCATGCCCGGCTTGAGAGCTTCCTCGAAGCCCTCCAAAAGCTCGGCCTTACCGGCCATCATCGTGTCGTAAACTGGCTCTCCTGACACATCTGTGGGTGGGTTGAGCGTGGTGTGAGGAGCGCACGCCGTGCTCAGAGTAGGTTTCTGATCTGTCAAGGAAACAGGAACCAGTGCTCAGGAGAACGACGTGCGCGATGTCAGCCTATGGCAGTGCTTGTTGGGTGTCGAGAAGACCGTGGTCGAAGGTGTCGAGTTCGACGAGGACGCTCAGGTGCTGGTGGCCCATGTGCGCCCGGCCGCGAGGCAGCGGGGTCGGTGCGGTCTGTGTCGTCGTCGTAGTCCGGGGTATGACGCCTGGCCGGGCCGGCGGCGTTGGCGGACTCTGGACCTGGGCAGCGTGACGGCGGTGCTGGAGGCCCGGTCCCCGCGGGTGAGGTGCCGGGTCCATGGGGTGGTGGTCGCCGCGGTGCCGTGGGCCCGGCACGACGCGGGACATACCTACGCCTTCGACGACCAGGTCGCCTGGCTGGCGACCCGATCGGCGAAGTCCACGGTCACCGAGCTGATGCGGATCGCCTGGCGCACCGTGGGCTCGATCATCGCCCGGGTATGGGACGACGTGGAGGCCGGCACCGACCGGTTCGCGAAGCTGCGGCGGATCGGGATCGACGAGATCAGCTACAAGAAGGGCCACAAGTACCTGATGGTCGTGGTTGACCACGACACCGGTCGGTTGGTGTGGGCCGCGCCGGGACGCTCCAAGGCCACCGTCGGCGAGTTCTTCGACCTGCTCGGACCCGAGCGCAGTTCCCAGATCACCCACGTCTCCGCTGATGGGGCCGACTTCATCGACACGATCGTGGCCGAGATGTGCCCTGGCGCGGTCCGGGTCGCTGATCCGTTCCACATCGTCAAGTGGGCCACTGAGGCGCTCGACGAAGTCCGCCGGGAAGCTTGGAACGACGCGCGGAAGCTGGCCCGCAGCGAGCCCAAACCTGCGAGGGGCCGTCCCCGCGCCGATGCGCCACCACGGCCGGGCAGTGAGCGCGCCAAGGCCCTCAAGGGGGCCCGCTACTCGCTGTGGAAGAACCCGGAGAACCTCACCGACAACCAGCAGGCCAAGCTCGCCTGGATCGCCCAGACCGATCCCCGGCTGTATCGGGCGTATCTGCTCAAAGAAGGCCTGCGAACCGTGTTCAAGCTACCCCACGCCGCGGCCGCTGAGGCGCTGGACCGGTGGATCAGTTGGGCCCGCCGATGCCGGATCCCGGCGTTCGTGAAACTCCAACGAAGCATCGTTAAACACCGCGCAAGGATCCTCGCCGCGATCGAGCACGGCCTGTCCAACGGGCTGATCGAATCGACCAACACCAAGATCCGCCTGATCACCCGGATGGCGTTCGGCTTCAAATCGCCCGCAGCACTGATCGCCCTCGCACTGCTCAGCCTCGGCGGCCACCGACCAGCCCTACCCGGCCGGATCTAACCCACAGATGTGTCAGGAGCGCC
>JAAYZP010000048.1 GCA_012514785.1 Propionibacterium sp.
TGCCCATCTACAGCGACTTCGGCATGTCCAACGCGCAGATCCTGCAGGCCACCACGGTCACCGCGGCGGAGGCGCTCGGGATCGGCGACGTCACCGGCGACATCCGGGCGGGGCTCGAGGCCGACATGATCGCCGTCGCGGGCAACCCGCTCGCCGACATCAGCGACGTCGCACGCCTCGAGTACGTCGTCGCCCGGGGCCGGCGGTTCCTGCCGGACCCGATCCCGGAGATCCCCGACTTGCCCGTGGACTTCATCCCGATGACCGAGAACCACAAGCCCGCGGCCTTCGAACGCGAGGAGGCCACCCATGTCTGAGCAGCTCGCCGCTGCCGCACCCGTCGTCGAGGCCGAGGCCAAGGCGATGGAGGCGGGGCCGACGAGGCGTCGTCGGCGCACGTCGGTCAACACTGTGATCGCCTGGATCGCCGGCCTGTGGATCGCGGTCGTGGTGGTCGCCGCGCTCATCCCCGGCGTCCTCGCGTCCGGCGACGTCGCTGCGATGAACCCCCAGGCGGTGCTGCAGCCCCCGGGCGAGACCCCGCTGGGCACGGACCAGTACGGCCGCAGCGTCCTGGGCCTCCTCGTCCACGGCGCCCGCACGGCGGTCATGATCGGCCTGACTTCCACGGCGATCGCCCTGGTGATCGGCACCACCACGGGGCTCGTGGCCGGCTACATGGGCGGATGGGTGGACATGGTGGTCGGCCGACTGGTGGACATCCTGATGTCCTTCCCCGGCGTGCTCATGGCCCTGATCATCGCCGCAGCCCTCGGCCCCACGATCCCCAACCTGATCCTGGCCGTCGGCATCGCCGCGATCCCACAGTTCGCCCGCGTGATGCGCTCGCAGACCATGTCCGTGCGTGACCGCCTCTACGTCGAGGCGGCGCGCGCCAGCGGTTTCTCGCAGATCCGCATCATCACCCGCCACATCGTGCCGAACGCGATCGCGCCCATCGTGGTGCTGGGGACCCTGACCGTGGGCATCGCCATCGTGCTGGCGGCGTCGCTGTCCTACCTGGGGCTCGGCCCGCTGCAGGAGATGCCCGACTGGGGTCAGCTGCTGGCGCAGGGCCAGCCGTACCTGGCCTCGGCCTGGTGGATGAGCACGTTCTCGGGCCTGGCGATCACCATCACCGTCATCTCGATCAGTATCCTGGGCGACGGGCTGAGCGACAAGTTTGAGGAAGGCTGACCATGAGTGCAGAAGCGACGTTGGCCGTCGACGATCTCACCGTCACACTGGACCGGGGAGACCGGGACATCGAGTTGATCCGGCACGTGGGGTTCGAGGTGCGCCCGGGCGAGATCGTCACGCTCGTGGGCGAATCCGGCTCCGGCAAGTCCGTCACCTCGCGGGCGATCATGGGCCTGATCCAGATGAACCACAACATCTCCGTCACCGGCTCCATCGTCTACGAGGGGCAGCAGCTCGTCGGGCAGCCACAGACGTCCGCGAAGCTGCGCGGCACCGAGCTGGCGATGGTCTTCCAGGAGCCGCTCAGCTCACTGGACCCGGTGTTCCCCATCGAGGACCAGATGCGCGAGGGGCTGCGCCGCGCCTTCGGCAAGAGCTCCAAGGAGGCCGAGCGTGCCCGCATGAAGGAACTGCTCGACGAGGTGGGCATCCGCGACACCGACCGCGTGCTGCGCGCCTTCCCGCACCAGCTCTCCGGCGGCATGTGCCAGCGCGTGATGATCGCCTCCGCGCTGTCCTCGTCGCCGAAGCTCCTGATCGCCGACGAGCCGACGACGGCACTCGACGTCACGATCCAGGCGCAGATCCTCGACCTCATCGACCGCCTGCGCCAGGAGAACGACATGTCGGTCCTGCTGGTGACCCACGACATGGGCGTGGCGGCCGACCTCGCCGACCGCATCGTCGTGATGTACGCGGGCCGCGTCGTCGAGGACGCGTCCCCGGACGACGTCTTCACCAGCCCGCACCACCCGTACACGGAGGGCCTGCTCGCCTGCATCCCATCCCTGCACGAGCGCAAGGAGATCCTCCCGGCCATCCCCGGCTCGGTGCCGGACCCGTCCGGGCTGCCGGGCGGCTGCGCCTTCCACCCGCGCTGCGCCTTCGCCAGCGACCGCTGCCGCGGCGAGGACCCGCCGCTGTTCCGGATCGACCGGGGTGCCGCCGCCTGCTGGCACCCGCGCAACACCGCCGTAGAACCCGCACTGGAAGGAGCGCGAGCATGACTGACCAAACCGGTGGCACGCCGATCCTCGAGCTCCAGGGCCTCCACAAGGTGTTCGACATCAAGCACGCCAACCCGTTCAAGGCGCCGGACAAGCTCCGGGCGGTCGACGGCGCCACGCTGCGGATCATGCCGGGGCAGACGTACGCGCTCGTGGGCGAGTCCGGCTCGGGCAAGTCGACGCTGGGCCGGGTCGCGGTCCGCCTCGACCACCCGACCGACGGCACCATCATCTTCGACGGGCGCGATATCACGAGCGCCGACCCGGCCACCCTGCGCCGGCTGCGCCCCGACGTGCAGGTCGTGTTCCAGGACCCCTACGGGTCGCTGAACCCCCGGATGCGGATCGGGGACATCATCGGCGAGCCGCTGAAGGTGTTCAAGGGGATGCGCGGCAAGGCGCTCGACGACGAGGTCCGGCGGCTCATGGAGTCGGTCGGCCTCGACCCGTCGCGTGCGAAGTCCCGCCCGAGGGCACTCTCCGGCGGCCAGCGGCAGCGCGTCGGCATCGCGCGCGCCATCGCTCTGAAGCCGAAGCTCATCCTCGCCGACGAGGCGCTCTCCGCCCTCGACGTCTCCGTGCAGGCCCAGATCGCCAACCTCATGGTGAAGCTGCAGAAGGAGATGGGCATCTCCTACCTGTTCATCGCCCACGGCCTGCCGATCGTGCGGCAGATGGCGCACCAGGTGGGCGTGATGTACCTCGGCCGGATCGTCGAGCAGGGGCCCGCGGACACCGTGTTCCAGAACCCCGAGCACCCCTACACGAAGTCGCTGATGCAGGCGTCGCCCGAGCCCAACCCGGAGCAGCGCGGGAAGCGGTTCATCCTGAAGGGCGAGATCCCCTCGCCCATGGATCCGCCGTCGGGCTGCCGGTTCCGAACCCGCTGCCCGATCGCCACGGAGCGCTGCAAGGAGGATCCGCCGATCCACGTGACCGGCGACCACCTCGTCGAGTGCCACTACCCGGGCAGGACGCTGGCCGAGTTCCGGGCGGAGCAGGAAGCGCAGGCAGTGAACCTGTGATGCACA
>JAAYZP010000398.1 GCA_012514785.1 Propionibacterium sp.
CGCCGGGCGTCAGCCCTGCGGCGTGGCGGTTCCTGAGCTTGCGGGTGAGGAACGAACCCGTGATGGTCGAAGGGTCGAAACCACCCCGGACGTGAGCAGGGACTAGATTCCAGCGACCGTCGAGGGTGGTTTCGACCATCGCCAGCTCCTTCGTCGCGGGCGAGCTCAACCATCAAGTGGTGCCGGGCTTCATTGCTGGTTGAGCCGGAAGGGGTGGTCATCCTTCGGGGTTGTTCGCGATCGACCGCCAGAGCAAATTTGCGGTGCCGTTTCCTACGAAACCGTGATCGAGTGGTCGATCACGAACACTGCGACCTCCCGTCGTGTTCGCGATCGACCACTCGATCGCGGTTTTTGCGTTTTCGGGGGTGCAGGATGCGTCTGGCGGTCGATCGCGAACAGTTTCGATGATTGCCCACCCGGGGTGCGCTCAGCGCGGAGCAGCCGCCTACGGCTCAGCCCCGGGCGACGGCGCGGAGGAAGCCGTGCCAACCCTCCCCGTCGGACAGCGGCGACGTCAGCCCCGCCGCCGACTGCACCTGCCGCACCGCGTCGCGGGTCTGGCCGTCGTAGTCCCCGGTGGGCTCGACGTCGAGGCCGAACACGTGTCGGCAGGCGTGCTGCACCACCTGCACCTGGGTGCCGGAGCGCGGGTTGAAGCGGGTGAGGTCGTCGCCGGAGACCATGTTGTCGACGTGGATGTGGTTGTGGTGCGTTGCGTTGTAGGGGTAGGCGAGCGTGTAGCCGAAGTGGAGGTGCAGCGACGCGGCCAGCCGCCAGTAGTCGCGGAGCCTCCCGTCGGTACCGGGCGACCACCGGTCGTAGCGAAGCGAGACTTCGCCACCCTCGTGCGCGATGGAGGAGATGTCGAATGCCTGCCCGATCTGGTGGTACGACCCGCACCGGTCCACGTACGCCCCGAAGCTCGTCACCGACGTGATCGCGCCCAGGCCGCTGAGCCCCACCCACTCGTCGGCCCACCCCTCCAGCCGGGCCAGGAAGTCGGGCTCGGCGCGCATCGTCGTCGGCTCGCCGCTGGTGTCGTAGACGAGCTGCCCGCCGCCGACGGTGTCGAAGGGCACCAGTTCGCCCGGTGTCCGGCAGGTGTCGCCACCGCCGCCCGGGGAGCCGGGCAGCTCCGGGGATCCGACGCAGCCGACCAGCAGGGCCAGCGTGGCGCCGGTGAGGAGCGCGCGCCTCGTCGTCATGGCCCCAGAATAGTGCTGGTAGGGTTGCGGACAAGTATTCCGGGGTCGGTGAAAATCCGAGCCGGCGGTATAGCCCGCGACCCGCGAGACGCGCACAGCGTCGAGCGGCTGACTTGATGGAACTCCAGGGCCGACAGTCACAGTCTGGATGGGAGGAATGCGAACCGTCTGTACGCTCTCGTGCGTGCAGACACTTGGTGAGCACCCCGGACCGAACTGAAGGACTGGGATGGCCGCTCGCTTCTGGGTTCCGTTCCCGGCGCGCACGTATCCACGCACCCGCGTCGAGCGACTCGTCGTGCCCGCCGTGGCGTTCGCCGTCGCCATCGCCGCCTGGTACGCGCTCAGCCTCGTCCTCCCGCCGCTGCTCCTGCCGAGCCCGTTCGACGTCGCCGTCCGGGTCGTGCGCCAGGCCGCCTCCGGGCTCGCCTGGGACTACCTGCTGCCCACCATCATCCCCGCGATCCTCGGCGTGGCCATCGCCATCGTCGCCTCGCTGACGCTCGGCATCCTCTCCGCACACTCCCGCGTGCTCGCGGCCATCTTCGAGCCCTTCGTCGCGCTGTCGCAGACCGTCCCGCTCGTCGCGCTCGCACCCCTGCTGGTGCTCTGGCTCGGCTACGGCGCCGTGCCCATCGCGGTGCTGTGCGCGAACGTCGCGTTCTTCCCGATGATCACCACCACCATCGTGGGCTTCCGCCGCCTCGACATGCGCCCGGTCGAGGCCGCCATGCTCGACGGCGCCGGCAGCATCCAGCGGCTCGTGCACATCGAGCTGCCCATGGCCGCACCCGCCATCCTCGCCGGGATGCGCGCCGGCTCGGCGCTCGGCATGACGGGCGCGATCGTAGGCGAGTTCGTCATGGGCGGCACCGGGTTGGGCACGCTGCTCACCCTCTCGCGCCAGGCCTCCGACACCACCGGCGTGTTCACCGTGATCTTCTGGATCAGCGCAGCCGCGATGGTCCTCTATCTACTCTTCGCCGCCGCCGAGCAGGCCGCGTCGAACAGACTCCAAGGAGAAGGACAATGATTGGACGCCGAGAGCTCTTCCTCGCCGGCGGCGCCGCGACGCTGCTGGCCGCCGGATGCGCCGACCCCGACGACCCGGCCGCACCGAGCCCGACGTCGAGCCCCACGGCCGGGGCATCGCCGAACGGGAAGGTCACCGTCGGGCTCACCTACATCCCCAACGTGCAGTTCTGCGCCTTCTACCTCGGCATCAAGGAGGGCCTCTTCGACGGCGTCGACGTCGAGGTCCGCCACCACGGCGAGCAGGAGGACCTCTTCGGCGCGCTGATCCGCGGCCAGGAGCAGATCGTGTTCGCCTCCGCCGACGAAGCGGTCGTGGCCGGCCAGGGGCTGACGACGGTGGCCACCAGCTACCAGCAGTACCCCGTGGAGGTGCTGTTCCTGGGCGAGGCCACCAGCCTCGACGACCTGCGCGGCAAGACGCTCGGCATCCCGGGCCGCTTCGGCACCAGCTACTACGCTGCCCTCGTCGCCCTCGACTCGGCCGGCCTCACCGAGGACGACGTCGAGCTCCAGGACATCGGCTTCACCCAGGTCTCCGCGATGGCGACGGCGAAGGTGGACGCGATCATCGGCTTCGCCAACAACGAGTACGTGCAGCTGCAGCTGATGGACATCCCCGTCTCCACCGTGCCGATCGCCGACCCGCCCGTGCTCGTGGGCGCCGGCCTCATCACCACGCAGGAACTCAGCCAGGACCCGGCGACGAAGGCCGTCGTCGAGGGCCTGCTGGCCGCGGAGCGGCGCGCCATCGAGGACCCGCAGGCCGCGCTCGTCGCCACCCAGGAGTTCGTGCCCGCGCTGGCCGACCCCACGCAGATGGAGATGGCCGAGCGCGTGCTGGAGGCGACGTCGAAACTCTGGCTGGACGACGCCGGCGAGGTGAGCGTCGACGTCGACCAGGCGGCGATGCAGCGCATGGAGGCGTTCCTGACGGCACAGGGGTTCGTCGCCTGACCGTCTACGCGGGCCGGCCTTCGCGGGCGAGCGCGAGCAGCGCCGTCGTCAGGTCGGCCAGGAACCGCTCCCGGGGCGCCTCGTCGAGGGCGTCGAGTGACAGGTAGGGGTTGAGGTCCTCGAGCTCCACCAGGAGCAGGTCGCCGTCCGCGGTGCGGCACCCGTCGATCCGCTGGATGCCGTGCGTGATGTCGTTCCACTCGACGAAGCTGCGGGCGAAGCGCAGGTCATCCTCGGTGGGTTCGTAGGGGACGAGCTCCCACCGTCGGCCGTGGTCGGGGGCGTGCAGCGCGTACTGGAACGTGTGGCCGACGAAGAAGAACGAGACCTCGTAGCGGATCGCCACCTCCGGCTGGATCAGTACGTCGGCCTCGCCCAGCTCGCGGATCGCGGCCTCGTCGAGCACGCGCAGGCCGAGCGAATCGGCGCCGAGTTTCGGCTTGACGACGTAGCGCGACGACGCGGGTAGCCGCCCCAGCGCGCCGGGATCGTCCACGGTGGGGATGACGGGATAGCCGGCGTCGAACAGGTCCAGCAGGTACTGCTTCCCGAGCATGTCGCCCTTGCCCGTGAGGTCGTTGAAGACCCGCGCGCCGGTGGCGAGCGCGTGCTCGCGGAACGCTTGGTACTCGCGCCAGTGGTGGATCGCGGGGCCGCTGTTGCGCACGAGGACGACGTCGAACCCGCCCATGAGCGCCACGGCGTCCAGCGGGTGGCAGGTGGCGACGTCGAACGTCTCGCGCAGCCGGGATGCCAGGAAGATGTCCTCGTCGCCGTAGCGGCGGCCGCGGGCGGGATACGTCGGGTCCGAGACCAGGAGGACGCTGGGGCGGGGAGCGGTCATGGGCGCCAGTGTCCCACGTCGACGCTCAGTCCTTCGGCGGCTTCGGTTTGAAGATCAGGGCGCCGATGATCGGCGGCAGCAGGGCGACGACGTAGACGCCCAACGCGTCCGGCAGCAGGGGGCCCAGCAGCAGCATGATGGGCCCGGCAGCGAGGATCGCCACGAGCAGCCACGCGAGCCCCAGCCGTAGCTTCAGGCACACGAACACGACGATCGCGCCCCCGACGACGACCCCCAGCGCGCCGTGCACCAGGTAGGGCGGCACCTCGAGCGGGTCGTAGACGTACTGCGGGTCGGGGTTCATCCATTCCCAGATCTTGATGCCCACCATCGCGCCGGCGGGGATGAGGAGCCACAGCACGAGTGCGGTCATCACCCACAGGACGACGGCCTTCGGATCACGCCAGGTGTTGCTTCGAGCCACGCCGTCACCCTACCCGTCGGATCAGACCCGGAAGTTGTACCGTCTGCGGTTCAACTTCCGGGAGTGATGGCCGTCTACGCGCCGATCTCGACCAGCGTGCGGCCGTGCCGCTTGCCCGCCAGCAGCTCCTCGCCGGCGGCGATCACGCCGTCGAGGCCGATGCGGGTGGTCATGGAGTCCAGGAGGTCGACGTCGACGCCGCGGGCCAGCATGCGCCACGCGTCGACGCGGTCCTCGTGGCTGGCCCACACGGAGTCGATGCCCGCGAGCGTCACGCCGCGCAGGATGAACGGCATCACCGTCGTCGGCAGGTCGTGCGAGCCGGCCAGGCCGCAGGCGGTGACAAATCCGCCGGGCATGGTGCGGGCGATCGCGTTGGCGAGGATCTCGCCGCCGACGGTGTCCACCACGCCCGCGTACGTCGCCTTCTGCAGCGGCCTGCCCGAGCCCTCCAGCTCGGCGCGGGCCACGATGGTGTCGGCCCCCAGGCCGCGCAGGTAGTCGCCCAGCTCGTCGGGGCGGCCGGTGAGCGCGGTGATCTCGAACCCCGCGGCGTCGAGGAGCATCGTCGCCACGGAGCCGACGCCGCCCGTCGCGCCGGTCACGAGCACCGGCCCCTGGTCGGGCGTGGCGCCCTCCATCACCAGCCGCAGCACCGACAGCGCCGCGGTGTAGCCCGCGGTGCCGAGCGCGCCCGCGCGTTCCGGGGTGAGCTCGTCGGGGAGCGCGACGGCGAGGTCGCCGTCGACGCGGGCCGTCGTCGCGAACCCTCCGTGCTTCGTCTCGGAGAGCCCGGCGCCGTTCAGCACCAGCCAGTCGCCCGGCTTCCAGCGCTCGTCGGCCGACTCCCGCACCCTGCCGACGACGTCGATGCCGGCCACCAGCGGGTGGGCGCGCGCCACCCCCGGCTTCCCCGTGACGGCGAGCCCGTCCTTGTAGTTCATGTCGGAATACGCCACGTCGACGGTGAGCGGAGCGTCCCCCAGGAACGCCTCGTCGATGGTTTCGAGGGCCACACCCTCATCACGGACCACGATTGCTTGCATGCGCCCATCCTAGGTCCGGACCGTTGCAGGGCCCGCGCGCGCGACATGAAAGACTGGACCGTAAAGAATGGACCGCAGCCGCAGGGAAGCAGTCCGGTACCGATCGACTGGTTCATTACCACTTGTGGGAGATTCATGCCAGACTCTGAACGTGCCGATGGTTTGTCGAGACTACTCTCGTAAAGCGGCCCGGGTGACGATGAAGACCCCTGAATAGGAGAAAAGTAGATGTCCCGTATTGACAATGCCGAACTTCGCGGAAAGGTCATGTCCGCCGATGACGCAGCGAAGCTCATCAATCATGGCGACGTGGTCGCAGCCTCCGGTTTCACCGGTGCCGCGTATCCCAAGGCACTGCCGACGGCGATCGCCAACCGCGCGAAGGAGTTCCACGCGCGCGGCGACGAATTCCAGATCGATTTCCACACCGGTGCCTCCACGGCGCCCGACTGCGACGGTGTCCTGGCCGAGGCGAACGCCATCCGCCTGCGCTTCCCGTACCAGTCCGACCCGCAGATGCGTAACACCATCAACGCCGGGGGCATGAAGTACTACGACACCCACCTCTCGCATTCGGCCCGCCAGATCACGGCGGGCTTCTTCGGCGACGTCGACGTGACGATCGTGGAGGCCACCCGGATCACGGAGGAGGGCCACCTCATCCCGTCGTCCGGCGTCGGCAACAACGTCGAATTCCTCGACGCGGCCGAGAAGATCATCATCGAGGTCAACTCCTGGCAGTCGCTCGACCTCGAGGGCATGGCCGACATCTACCGCATCGGTGCCGCCCCGAACCGCCAGCACATCCCGATCTACGCCACGGGTGACCGCATCGGCAAGACCTACATCGACATCGACGTGTCGAAGGTGATCGCCGTCGTCGAGACGGACCTGCCCGACCGCAACGCACCGTTCAAGCCCATCGACGAGGTGTCGAAGCAGATCGCCGGCTACTTCCTCGACTTCCTGGAGAGCGAGGTCAAGGCGGGACGTCTGCGCTACGACGGCTACGTCATGCAGTCGGGCGTCGGCAACGTCCCGAACGCCGTGATGGCGGGCCTGCTGGACTCGAACTTCGAGAACATCCAGGCCTACACCGAGGTGATCCAGGACGGCATGGTGGACCTGATCGACGCCGGCAAGATGAGCGTCGCCTCGGCGACGTCGTTCTCGCTGTCGCCGGAGTACGCGAACAAGATGAACGAGGAAGCCAAGCGCTACCGCGACTACATCATCACGCGCCCGCTGCAGGTTTCCAACCACCCGGAGGTGATCCGTCGTCTCGACCTGATCTCCAACAACGGGCTCATCGAGGCCGACATCTACGGCAACGTGAACTCCACCAACGTCTCCGGCTCGCGCATCATGAACGGCATCGGCGGCTCGGGTGACTTCACCCGCAACGCCTTCACCTCGACGTTCATCACCCCGTCCGAGGCGAAGGGTGGCGCGATCTCCGCGATCGTGCCGTTCGCGTCGCACATCGACCACACGGAGCACGACGCCATGGTCATCGTCTCCGAGTACGGTTACGCCGACCTGCGTGGCCTCGCCCCGCAGGACCGCGTGCCCAAGATGATCGCCATCGCGCACCCGGACTACCGCCCGCTGCTCGAGGAGTACTTCGAGCGCGCCAAGGCGAGCTCGCACCAGCAGACGCCGCACGACCTGGCCACGGCCTTCTCGTTCCACCAGCGTCTCGCCGAGACGGGTTCGATGAAGGGCTGAGTCCTTCTCCACCGACGACGAACGGCCGGCCACCCGCGGGGTGGCCGGCCGTTTCGCGTCTGTCACGGCAGCGTCTGTATGGGGTCAGTCCGCCGCGACCGTTTCGGAGACATAGTGAACGAGTGCTGGTCAGTGAGCGCACTCATTCACTATGTCTTGGGGTGGGAGCTGGCTGGTACTCTAATCCCATGGAAGCCACCATTGATTCCGCCGGCAGGATCCTGCTGCCCAAGTCGCTGAGGGATGCCTTCGGGCTCACCCCGGGATCCAAAGTCGATGTCTCGGCGTACGGCGATGCCGTTCAAATCACTCCCGGCGGTCGTACTGCTCGCCTCGAGCGTGCCGAGGACGGGCGGCTCGTCGCGGTCTCCGACACCGTCGTGAGCGATGATGATCTCTTTCCGCTGATCGACTCCGGCCGGCGATGAGGGATCAGACGGTGTTCGCTCTGGACACGAGCGCGGCCGTACCGCTCCTGGTCTCCAGGCATGAGGCTCATAGGGACGTCAGCTCATGGGCTGCTGGGCGTCGGCTTGTGCTGAGTGGCCATGCACTTATCGAAACGTACTCCGTTCTGACTCGATTGCCCGGTGATGCGCGCATGGAGCCTGCCGACGCCGTGGTCTTGATCGACGACAATTTCGAGGGAACCCTCGCTCTCGCTCCCGCAACGGCGGTGGTTGCCCATCGTGACCTGGCTGCGCGAGGCATCGTCGGAGGTGCCACGTACGACGGGTTGGTTGCGCTCGCGGCCCATGCGCACGGGGCGACGCTGGTCACGCGCGACGCGCGTGCCCGCCCCACCTATGAGGCGGTCGGTGTGCCCGTGGAGGTTATCCCTCAGAGCGCGTAGTACAGCTCGAACTCGTAGGGGTGCGGGCGCTGCGCGATCGCCTGGATCTCGGCGCGCTTCAGCCGGATCCACGTCTCGATCAGGTCCGGGGTGAACACGTCGCCGGCGAGCAGGTAGTCGTGGTCCGCCTCGAGCGCGTCGAGGACGGCCGGGAGGTTGCCGGGCACCGTCGGCACCTGGTCGTGCTCCTCCGGCGGCAGCTCGTACAGGTCCTTGTCCACCGGCGGCAGCGGCTCGATCCGGTTCTGCACACCGTCGAGGCCGGCGAGCAGCATCGCGGCGAACGCCAGGTACGGGTTCGACGACGGGTCCGGGCAGCGGAACTCGATCCGCTTCGCCTTCGGGTTGGACCCCGTGATCGGGATGCGGATGCAGGCGGAACGGTTGCGCTGCGAGTAGACGAGGTTCACCGGCGCCTCGAAGCCGGGCACGAGCCGGTGGTAGGAGTTCACCGACGGGTTGGTGAAGGCCAGCAGCGACGGGGCGTGCCGCAGCAGGCCGCCGATGTACCAGCGGGCGGTGTCGGAGAGCCCTGCGTAGCCGTTCTCGTCGTAGAACAGGGGCACGCCGTCGGTCCACAGGGACTGGTGGCAGTGCATGCCCGAGCCGTTGTCGCCGAAGATCGGCTTCGGCATGAAGGTGGCGGTCTTGTTCGCC
>JAAYZP010000399.1 GCA_012514785.1 Propionibacterium sp.
GTCGGCGCGCAGCTTGGGCTCCTGGTTCTGCAGGAACGTCAGCGGCAGCCCGTCCACCGCCAGGTCGGGGTACTTCGCCATGTAGTCGACCGTGTCCTGGTCGGTGCGGAAGCTGGTCATGAACAGCAGCGGCAGGCGGGCGCCGTGGCGTTCGCGCGCGTCCAGCACCTGGCGGGCGATCAGGTCGAGGAAGTTGAGGCCGTCGCGGACCTCGAGCAGCGTCTTCGCCTGCTCGAGCCCCATCGACGTGCCGAGCCCGCCGTTGAGCTTGATCACGACGAGCTGGTCCAGCGCGGCGCGGGCCGCATCGTCGTCGACCTCGACGTCCTCGAGCATCTGCGGATCCGTGAGCGGGTCGATCGAGTCCTCCGGGATCACGCCGGTGGCGCCGGACTCCAGCTGCTCGTAGAAGTTGGTGAAGACCTCGATCGCCGGGGCTGCCACACCGGCAGCCTCCATCTTGGCCCGGGCTGCTTGAAGACCCTCTGCAGACACGATGATTCCCTTCGTTGGTAGTCACCGCCGATCCTACCGAGTCCGTGGCTTCACGAGCCGAGCCGGGGGAATGGCTCCAGGGAGAAGATCACCTCCACCGGCACCTCGAAGTGCGCGGCGATGCGCAGCGCCAGCTCCAGGGAGGGGCTGTACTCACCGCGTTCGAGGTAGCCGATGGTCTGGTAGTGCACGCCGAGCGCGTCGGCGAGCTGGCGTCGCGAGATGCCCCGCTCCGCGCGGAGCATGGCGATCCGGTTGTGCACGACGTCGTTGGCGGGGGTGGACTTCACGTGGCTCAGTATCCCCTGCTCAGCACGCGTTCACGCGCTTCGCTCACTGCGCTGCCCGACGTCTTCCGCGCCATCCGGCGCAGCAGCTTCGGCGCCAGCAGGAACCCGACGACGGCCCAAGCCGCCAGGACGCCCAGCATCAGCGGGATCCGCCAGCTGCCGCCCACCTCCAGCGCCATGGCCGCGTCGTCGAGCAGCACCGCGCGGATGCCGAGCCCGATCCAGTAGTGCGGCGTGAACTGGCCGATCACCTGCAGCGCGGCGGGGAGCGCGGTGAGCGGATAGAAGAGGCCCGAGATGGCGGCCAGCCCGTACAACGCCAGACTCGCGATGCCCAGCCCGAGCGCGGACCGGAACAGCGATCCGAGCACGGCGCCCCAGGGCAGCATGGCGGCTGCCGCCAGTGCGTAGATCATCACGAACAGGAGCCAACGCGTCGGATCCGTAGGGAGTAGGTCGGGCAGGATGATCGCCGCGCCGACCACCAGCGGCACCACGGGGATCGCGGTGTCGACGACGGCGACCACCAGCTTGGCCAGCAGGTGGCCCGTCAGGCCTCGCGGAATCGCCTTGGCGCGCAGGAGCGTCCCGTCCTCGCGTTCCTGCTGGATGTCGGCGGAGACGCCCAACGCGGCGCCCGCGATAAGGCCGAACGCGAGCGTGCCGGAGAAGATCCAGCCCGTGACCGGGATCAGGTCACGGATCTGGGCGTCGCGCACGAACCACAGGATCGCGAGGAGGATCAGGGGGACCACGAGCGTCGAGATGCCCGCGGGGCTCCAGTACTTGCGCCAGAGTGTCACCTTGGCCTGCTGCCAGGCCGCTTTCAACAGTGCGGTTCGGATGCTCACCGCGTCACCTCCAAAGGTTCGGGACGGGACGGTTCCCCGCGCTGTTCGGCCTCCCGCACCAGGCTGAGGTAGGCCTCCTCCAGGGAGGCAGGCCGCACCTCGAGCACCTCCACCTCGTCGGCGCGCGTGGCGAGTAGGGAGGCGAGCCACGACGTCGGGTCGGGCGTGGCGTGGATGGTGACCTCGCCCGTCGCGCGGTCACGCACGCGCACCTCGTTGGAGCTCGACATCCCCAGCCGCAACGCGTCGGGCGTGCCGTCGGCGACAACCGCCCCCGCTGCGAGGATGAGGATCCGGTCTGCGACCTTCTCGGCTTCGTCGAGGTCGTGGGTGGTCATGAGGATGGTGGTATCGACGTCGGCGAGCCCGGCGATGAGGTCGTGGAAGTCGCGCCGGGCGGAGGGGTCGAAGCCCGCGGTGGGCTCGTCCAGGAAGAGCAGCTCCGGCCGGCCCACCA
>JAAYZP010000400.1 GCA_012514785.1 Propionibacterium sp.
GCTTGAAGATGCGGGGCACGGTCTCCACGTTGTGGCCGAAGACCTCGGGCCGGGCATCGAAGAGCTGGTTCAGGAATTCCGGCTTGCCGGAGAAGTCGGGGGCGAGCATCTCCACGCCCACTCCGGGGTTGAGCTCGTGCACCTTGCGGATGGTCTCCGCGTAGAGCCAGGCGCCCTCGTCGGGGAGGTCGTCGCGGCAGACGCCGGTGACGGTGGCGTAGTTGAGGCCCATCTGCTTCACGGAGGCGGCGACGCGCATCGGTTCGGCGGGGTCGTAACCCTCGGGCTTGGCGGAGGTGATCTGGCAGAAGTCGCAGCGGCGGGTGCACGCGTCGCCGCCGATCAGGAAGGTGGACTCGCGGTCCTCCCAACACTCGTAGATGTTGGGGCAGCCGGCCTCGGCGCACACGGTGTTGAGCTTGCCGGTGCTCACGATGTTCTTCAGGTCGTGGTAGTTCGGGCCCATCTTCGCCGTCGTGCGGATCCATTCGGGCTTGCGCTCGATCGGAGTTTCGGCGTTGCGTGCCTCCACGCGGAGGAGTTTGCGTCCATCTGGCTTCACTGCAGTCACGAATTCCACCCTACTCGGTTAGTTTTCAAACTCCAGCGCGGTCCGCAGGTGCGGCGTCAGGTCCTCGGCCACGCGCGCCAGGTCCCACTCGCCCGGCTGCTCCTCGACGATCGACGTCACCCCCGCATCGGCGATGCCGCACGGGACGATGTTGCCGAAGGCCTCCGCGCTGGAGAGCACGTTGAGCGCGAACCCGTGCATCGTCGTGCGCTTCGACACCCGCACCCCGATGGCGCAGATCTTGCGCTCCGGGCGCTCGCCGTCGGAGGGCAACCACACGCCGGTGCGGCCCTCGACGCGGTCGGCGTGGATGCCGTAGCCGGTGAGGAGGTGCAGGATGGCCGCCTCGAGTTTCCGCACGTAGTCGACCACACCCATGCCGTCGGCGAGCCGCACGATCGGGTAGCCGACGAGCTGCCCGGGGCCGTGGTAGGTGATCTTGCCGCCGCGGTCGACGTCGACCACCGGCGTGCCGTCGAACGGCTTCTCCTCCGGTAGTGTGCGTCGGCCGGCGGTGTAGACGGGGGAGTGCTCGACGTAGAGCACGTGGCCCGGGCGTTCGCCCGCCGAGACCTGGGCGTGGACCTCGCGCTGGTAGTCCCACGTCTCCCGGTAGTCCGCGTCGCCGCGGCCGAGTCCCAGATTCTCGAAAGTCAGCATGGTCCCCAGTCTATGACCTCAGTCTCCGGTCCTGGATCTCGCCTTAACTGTGTGATTTGCCACGGCGGACAGTGGCAAATCACACAGCTAGGCCGCAGGACAGGCGCGGCAGCCACCGACCCGGCCACGCCAGCCCTGGGACGGGCGTGCAGAGAGCCTCGATCGTCGCGCGGTGTGGCTGCCGTTGGCGGAGTTCGAGCGCCTCCAGGAGCCGCCCGGGGTCTGCGACCTGCCGGGAGAACGCGCTGGCGATCGTCGCGATCGTGTCCCGCTCATTCGACGTGCGGGCGGCATCCAGCAAGCCTTCGTGGATCCGTGTGCGCCGGGGAGACCGATAGGCGTCCACCACTCCCCGCCGGAACTCCACCGTCCAGTCGCCGACGACGAGCTGCCGCCTGGCGTTGGGTGCCCAGACGAGGATCGTCGACGGCGGGTCGCGCAACGCTCGCTCCAGGAAGCATGCCGCCATGCCTCCGGCAGCGGCCTGGGCCCCTCCGTGCAGCAGTCCGGCCCACACCGCGCTCTCCCAACGCGGCGGGCCGGCCAGGTGCACACCCTGTGTCACCTGTTCCCAACCCGCGGTGAACCGGTCGACGACTCGTCGGCTCAGTCCGGATGCCAAGAGTTGCGCCGTGGAGATGACGCCCGCCTGGGATTGGAGGAGCCGGGCCGCAGCATCGGGGAGATTGGTTCGTCGTCGCATGTGACGATCTTGCGGCACGGATGACACCCGAGAGGTGTACTACGTCACGTAGGACAACACTATTTCTTCTCGGCCCGGCTTAGCCGTCTGGTTTGCCACTGTCCATAGTGGCAAACCAGACACCGAAGCGGAGGAACGCCGACGGCCGGCCCCCGGGGGGACCGGCCGTCGTATGCGGTAGAGGCTGGAACTAGGTCAGAGGCCGAGCTCGGCGCCGAAGTCGCCCTCCTCGAGCCTCGCCTTGATCGCCGACAGGAAGCGAGCGGCATCCGAACCGTCGATCAGTCGGTGGTCGTAGGTGAGCGAGATGTACATCATGTCGCGGATCGCGATCGTCTCGCCGCCGAACTGGTCGCTCACGACGACGGGACGCTTGACGAGCGCGCCCGTGCCGAGGATCGCGACCTCCGGCAGGTTGATGATCGGGGTGTCGAACAGGGTGCCGCCACCGCCGTAGTTGGTGATGGTGAACGTGCTGCCCGAGAGCTCGTCCGGCCCGACCTTCCCCTCGCGGGTGCGTCCGCCCAGATCACCGATCTTCTTGGCGATGCCCGTGAGGTTGAGGTCGCCCGCATCCTTGATCACCGGAACCATCAGGCCGCGCGGCGTGTCCACCGCGATGCCGATGTGCTCGGCGTCGTGGTAGGTGACCGTGCCGGCGTCGAGGTCGATCGTCGAGTTGAACGTCGGGAACGCCTTCAGCGCCTCGATCGTGGCCTGCGTGATGAACGCCAGGTAGGTCAGCGACGCGCCCTCGCGGCTGCGGAAGTCGTCCTTCACCACCTTGCGGATGCGGCTGACTGCCGTGATGTCCACCTCGACCGTGGCGGTGAGCTGGGCGGCGGTCTGCAGCGACTGCGTCATGCGGTTGGCGATCGTCTTGCGGATCCGGGGGAGCTTCTCCGTCTTGCCACGCAGGGCCTGGGCCTCCTCGGAGACCTGCGCCTTCGGGGCGGGAGCAGCTGCCGCGGGGGCCGGAGCGGCCGCGGCGGCAGCTGCCGGAGCAGCGGCGGGCGCCTGCTTGGCCGCCTCGGCGGCGTCGAGGACGTCCTGCTTGCGGATGCGGCCACCCACGCCGGTGCCCTGCACGCTGGCGAGGTCGACGCCGTGCTCCTTGGCGAGCTTGCGCACGAGCGGGGTGACGTAGGCGCCGTCCGACGACGCCTCCGCGGCACGGCGGGCGACGGCGGCCTCGACGGCCTCCGAACGCTCGGGTGCGGCCGGGGCAGCCGGAGCCGGAGCCGGCGACGCGGCGGGAGCCGGTGCTGCCGGCGCGGGTGCAGCCGGAGCGGGGGCGGGCGACGGGGCGGGAGCCGGAGCTGCAGCCGCCGGCTCGGGCGCCGCCGGTGCCGGGGCCGGGGCGGTCGCGGCGCTGGAGTCGCCGACGATGGCGAGCACGTCGCCGACCTCCGCGACGTCGTCCTCCTGGAATCGGATCTCCAGGAGGGTACCGGCAACGGGGCTGGGGATTTCGGTGTCGACCTTGTCGGTGGAGATCTCCAGCAGCGGCTCGTCGACGTCGACGGAATCGCCGACCTCCTTCAGCCAGCGGGAGATAGTGCCCTCGGTGACGGACTCGCCGAGCGCGGGGAGCGTGACCTCGGTGCCCTCGGCGGGGCCGCCAGCGGCCGGCGCGGGGGCGGGAGCGTCCTCGACCTGCGGGGTCTCCTCGACGGGGGCCTCTTCGGCAGCGGGCTCCGGCTCAGGCTCGGGCTCGGGCTGGGCGTCGGCCTCGGGCGCGGCTGGAGCACCGCCGGCCTCGGCCGGGTCGCCGATGACGGCCAGCACGTCGCCGACCTCCGCGACGTCGTCTTCCTGGAATCGGATCTCCAGCAGGGTGCCGGCCACTGGGCTGGGGATTTCGGTGTCGACCTTGTCGGTCGAGATCTCCAGCAACGGCTCGTCCACCTCGATGGTCTCGCCGACGGCCTTCAGCCACTGCGAAATCGTGCCCTCGGTGACGGATTCGCCTAGTGCCGGAAGCGTTACTTCGGTTGACATGTAAAAGTGCTCCTTTGCTTACCGCTTGTTGTTGTTCAGCCTATATCCGTTGTGGTTACCGCGTGCAAGGGCCGTCCCCCCAACGCCAGGATCGCCTCACTGAGGCCCTCGCTGACGCTCGGATGTGGGTGGATGACCGACGTGAGGTCGTCGGGTTCGGCGGCCCAGCCGACGTGGGTGGCCGCGGTGGTGATGAGCTCCGCCACGTCCTCGCCGACGGCGTGCACCCCGACGATGGGGCCCGCGGCGTGGCGCACCACCTTGACCAGCCCGGTTTCGCGCACCCCCACGGGGCGGGCGATGAGGCTCTTGCCGTTGCCGGCCATGTGGTAGGTGAAGCTCTGCGCGTCGGGGCCCGCCTCGGCCTCGGTGAGCCCGACTGAGGCCACCTGGGGCGAGGAGTAGGTGACCCGCGGGATGGTGCCGTCGTCAGGGAGGCGGGGGAGGCGTCGCGACCGGCCCTGCTCCCACGCCACCAACTCCGCCACGAACATGCCGTGCGCGTAACCCCGGTGCGCGAGCTGGGGCCCGGCGACGACGTCGCCCGCGGCGAAGATGTGGGGCGCGCTGGTGCGCAGCTGGTCGTCGACCGCGATCGACGGCCCCTCGAGCGCCACCCCGGCCGTCTCCAGCCCGATGCCGACGGTGTTCGGGCGCCTGCCCACGGCCACCAGCAGCACGTCCGCGGTGAGCTCGTCGCCGTCGACGACGACACGCACGCCATCGTCGGTGGCCACGGCCTCGGTCAGCGGGGCGCCCACGCGGACGTCGACGCCCCGGGCGCCCAGCGCGCGGGTCAGCACCCTCGTCAGCGCAGGCTCCTCGTTCGGCAGCAGGCGCTCGGCCGCCTCGACGAGCGTCACCTCCACGCCCAGATCCGCCCACATCGACGCGAACTCCACGCCGATCACGCCGCCGCCGAGGACGACGGCGCGCCCGGGCA
>JAAYZP010000401.1 GCA_012514785.1 Propionibacterium sp.
CCTGTGTCACCCCCCTCGCCGGTCTCCCCGCCCTCGCCGCAGTCCCCGCCGTCGGTCAGCTCGCTCGACTCGGTGAGCTCCGTCAGCTGACACTCCCCTTGAACCGCGCGCTCCACGCCTATCCCCCGACATGGCGTGGGGCGCGCTTTCTCTTCACCCACTAAGATCGCCCCCATGACCGAACAGCTTTCCCGCATCCCCCACAAACCGATCCTCGAAGGACTCGAGGAGAAGTGGGGCCAGGTATGGCAGGATGAGGGAACCTACGAGTTCCGCCGGCCGGCGTCGCGCGAGGACGTGTTCTCCATCGACACGCCGCCGCCCACCGTCTCCGGCGCCCTGCACGTCGGTCATGTCTTCAGCTACACGCACACCGACGTCGTGGCCCGCTACCAGCGGATGACGGGCAAGGAAGTCTTCTACCCGATGGGCTGGGACGACAACGGCCTGCCCACCGAGCGCCGCGTCCAGAACTACTACGGCGTGCGCTGCGATCCGACGCTGCCCTACGAGGAGGGCTACACACCCCCGGCCAAGCCCGACCCGAAGCGCCAGGTGCCGATCAGTCGTCGCAACTTCATCGAGCTCTGCGAGGAGCTGACGGACATCGACGAGCAGGTCTTCGAGGCGCTGTGGCGCCGCCTCGGCCTGTCCGTGGACTGGAACCTGCTCTACACGACGATCGGGTCCGAGGCGCAGGCCGTGGCGCAGAAGGCGTTCCTGCGCAACCGGGCCCGCGGCGAGGCCTACCTGTCGCACGCGCCGACGTTGTGGGACGTCACGTTCCAGACTGCGGTGGCGCAGGCTGAGTTGGAGGCGCGCGAGTATCCCGGCGCGTACCACCGCGTCGCGTTCCGGGGCCCCGACGGCGAGCCGATCCACATCGAGACCACGCGCCCCGAGCTGATCGTGAGCGTCGTTGCGCTGATCGCGCACCCGGACGACGAGCGCTACCAGCACCTCTTCGGCACGACGGTGACCTCCCCGATCTTCGGCGTCGAGATCCCCGTGCTCGCGCACCGCGACGCCGAGCCCGACAAGGGCGCGGGCATCGCGATGTGCTGTACGTTCGGCGACCTCACCGACGTCACCTGGTGGCGCGAACTCGACCTCCCCACGCGCACCGTGATCGGCCGCGACGGCCGCTTCTCGCGCGAGCTGCCGGAGTGGATCACCGACGAAGCGGCCTACGAGCCGCTGGCCGGCAAGACCGTGTTCAGCGCCCGCGAGGCCACCGTCGCGGCGCTTCGCGAATCCGGCGACCTCGTCGGCGAGCCGGAGTCCACCACCCGGATGGCGAACTTCTTCGAGAAGGGCGAGCGTCCGCTCGAGATCATCGCCACCCGCCAGTGGTACATCACCAACGGCGGCCGCTCCGAGGAGCTGAAGCAGCGGCTCCTGGAGCGCGGCGCCGAGATGCAGTGGACCCCCGCGCACATGAAGCACCGCTACGACAACTGGGTCGGCGGGCTCAACGGCGACTGGCTGATCTCCCGCCAGCGGTTCTTCGGAGTGCCGTTCCCCGTCTGGTATCCGCTGGATGCCGAGGGCGACCCCGACTACGAGCACCCGATCCTGCCCGGTGAGGCGTCGCTGCCGGTGGACCCGATGTCGCAGGCCCCCGAGGGCTACGCGGAGGAGCAGCGGGGGGTGCCGGGCGGCTTCATGGCCGACCCCGACGTCATGGACACGTGGGCGACGTCGTCGCTCACCCCGCAGCTCGCCACCGGCTGGGAGCGCGACGACGAGCTGTTCAACCTGACATTCCCGATGGACGTCGCGCCCCAGGCGCACGACATCATCCGCA
>JAAYZP010000402.1 GCA_012514785.1 Propionibacterium sp.
AGGTGTTCAACATCGGCACCGGCAACGGCGTCACCGTCAAGGAACTCGCGGCCAGCTTCGAGGAGATCTCCGGCGACCCGCTGGCCGTGCAGTTCGGGCCTCCGCGGCCCGGCGACGTCGCGGGCGTCTACACGGTCTCCGGCAAGGCCAAGGAGGTGCTCGGCTGGGAGGCGCAGCTCACCGAGACCGATGCCGTGCGCGACGCGATCGCCTGGGTGCCGCAGCGCAAGGAGATCCTCGGCTACTGAGCCGCTACCCGGGAGCGGGCGGGGGCAGGTGCACAGGACTCCGCAGCATCACGGCACAGGGTGCACCTGCTCCGTCAGTCGGTGGCTTCCGCCCAGAGTTCGCGGCGTCGCCTGCGCTCGCGCCGGTCGAGGATCGCGAAGACGGCCCACACCGCCACGCACACGGTGATCACCCAACGGATTCGTCGCATCATGGCGCCAGTCTAGATTCCGACGTCAAGCCCGGGCGGCGCCGCGCAGGTCGCCGGTGCCGCGGTCGAAGTCCTCGACGCCGATCCTCGTACTCACCCAAGCGAACAGCCCCGCCAGGAACAGGTACGTGAGCGTCATGCCCGCGAACGCGGCGGGCGAGAAGCCGTCGGGGGGCAGCGTCGACGCGGCGACGACGGCGGCCAGCACGTAGGCGCCGTTGAAGCCCATGTCGTAGAACGTGAACGCGCGCCCCTTGTACTGCTCGCCGACGTGCGCCTGCACCAGCGCGTCCACGCAGATCTTCACGCACTGCGCCACGAGCCCGACGACGAAGCTGAGGCCGAAGATGGCCCACTTGTTGCCGGTGAAGGTGGCCACCGACTGCGCCACGCCGCCCAGCACCAGCAACGCGACGACGCCAGTGCGCAGCCCCAGCGTGCGCACCAGCGTGGGCACGACACCGGCCGCGAGCAGGAAGCCCGCCCCGGTCATCAGTCCCCAGACGGAGATGTCCGCCATCGCGGCCTCCGGTTCGTCGACGGGGTGCCAGCGGTTCCGCGCGATCAGGATCACCATGACGCTCAGCAGCCCGAACAGGAACCGCGTGACCGCCATCGCCACCAGCCCGATCGCCGCGGCCGAACGCCCACGGATATGCCGGGCCGCGTCGACGAGCCCGTGCAGCACCCGGCGCATCGAGACGCGGGCGGCGACGGTGTGGTCGGGCCCGAGGTGCCAGCGGCCGAAGCGGGCGGCCGTGAACGCCGAGGCGACGAACATCGCGGCCGCGATGACGAAGATCACCGCGTCGGCCTGGTGCGCGGGGATGAAGCGGCCCAGGATCAGCCGGGTGCCGAACCCGAGGACGCCGCCGATGACGATGCCGAGCGGACCCATCGTCGGGATGATCGACGAGGCGGACAGGTACTCGTCCTTGGTGACCGTGTGCTGCAGCCCCGCCGAGAGCCCGGCGAGCATGAAGCGGTTCACGCTGAGCGCGAGCAACAGCGCCACCATCAGCACCACGAGCCCCCAGCCGGAGGTGCGGTCGAAGAAGATCACCACGGCGATGAGGAGCGCGAGCCCGGCGCGCCCGATGTCGGAGTAGAGCGCGACGTCGCGCCTAGACCAGCGGTCGAGCAGCGGGGAGAGCAGGGGCCCCAGGATCGTGTAGGGCAGGAGCGAGATCGCGAGCACGCCGGCGATCGCCCAGGCGTTGGGCTGGGACTGCGGCGAGAACAGCACGTAGCTGGCGATCCCGATCTGCATCGTCCCGTCCGCCGCCTGCGTCAGCATCCGCAGCAGCAGGAGCCGCCGGAACTCCGCATGCCGCCACAGGCGCCGCAGCGCGGCGATGAAGTCCACGGCTACCCGCCGGTGCTGTGCAGGGCGTGGGCCTTCCGGACGATCTCGTCGTGGCTCTCGTCCTTCACGGACGCGATGTGGCCGGGGTCCAGCTGCGCGAGTTTCGCTTCGAGTTCGACGATCCTCCGGTAGGCGGTCTCCCGCTCATCCGGCGTTTCCGCCACCTCGGTGTGCAGGTAGGCCGACGCGGCCCGGTGCAGCGAGGACACCGTCGCCAGCGCCTTCCCCTTCGGGGACAGCATGGACGCGATGACGGTGACCGCGAGGATGCCGATGATGATGGGCAGCGACTCGAACGCGCCGATCTCGTAGACCGGCACCGGCTGGCCGCCGTTGATGAACGGCACGTCGTTGGTAGCGAGCGCGTGCAGCACGAGCTTGACGCCGATGAACGCGAGGATGGCCGTCAGCCCGTACTTGAGGTAGACGAGGCGGTCGAGGAGGCCGTCGATCAGGAAGTACAGCTGGCGCAGCCCCATGAGCGAGAACGCGGTGGCGGTGAACACGATGTAGACGTTGGTGGTCAGCCCGTAGATGGCGGGGATCGAGTCGAACGCGAACAGGATGTCCGTGGCGCCGATGGCCACCATCACCAGCAGCATCGGGGTGAGCACCCGCTTGCCGTTCTCGTACGTGAAGAGCTTGTCGCCGTCGTAGTGGTCCGTGGTGTTGAGGAACAGTTTGGCGAGCCGGATCATCACGTTGTCGGCCTCGTCCTTGCCCTCCTTCTCTGGCATCAGCATGTGGATCGCGGTCCAGATGAGGAAGGCGCCGAAGATGTAGAACATCCACTGGAAGTTGTCGATGAGCGCCTTGCCGGCGAAGATGAACGCGCTGCGCGCGATGAGCGCGAACACGATGCCGAAGAGCAGCACCTTCTGCTGGTCGGCGCGTGGCACCTTGAACGCGCTGATGATGATCAGGAAGACGAAGAGGTTGTCGACGCTGAGCGCCTTCTCGAGGATGTACCCGCTGAAGTATTCGGCGCCCATCTGGTTGCCGCCGAAGACCCACACCAGCACGCCGAAGATCAGCGCGATACCCACGTAGATCGCCGACCAGATGGCCGCTTCCTTCAGCGTGGGGATATGGGCCTTGCGGACGTGGAACACGAAGTCGAACAGCAGCAGCCCGGCGATGACGACGATCGTGATGAGCCAGATCGTCAGGGGTACTTCAGTCACCAGCGGTATCTCCTCGTGAAAAGAAATGGGATGGCGCGGGCTGACCTCTCTCGCGCTCAACCAGAGTAGCCGACAAATGCAACCGCCCGACATCGCTGTATCCTTTGCCGCGGAGGGAGACCATGGTGATTCGACGGTGGTTGGCGGCGCTCCTGGCCGCGGGACTGGTACTCACGGCGTGCACGAACGACGCCCCGGAAGACGACGAGGCCCCCGAGACGGAGGCACCGGTGAGCGAGGCCACCACTCCCCCGGACGGAGCAGAGCCCGCCGACGACGCCGTGGCGGCGCTGGTGGAGGGCCTCGGTGCAGCCGACATCTCGACGCTGCCCATGCAGTCCCAGGCGGCAGCCGCCCAGGAGGACTTCGAGGTGATCTACGCGGGCATGGGCGACGCGCTGCCGGAAGTCGCCGTCGCATCCATCGTCTACCCGCAGGACGAGAACGCCGCGACGGCCACCCTCGCCCACACGCTGGACATCGGCCACGAGCCGTGGACCTACGAGACCGAGGCCACGTTCAAGTGGGTGGGCAACCAGTGGCGCCTGGAATGGGATCCGTCGATCCTGCACGAGGAGCTCACCCGCGACTCACGCCTGCGCCGCACCGTGTCCGAGCCGTCGCGGGCGGCGATCAACGACAAGGACGGGGTGGCGCTCGTCGAGGAGGTGTCGCTGTTCGAGGTGGGCATCGACAAGGCCAACCTCGAGGAGTCCCTCTGGTCGGCCTCGGCCCGGCAGATGGCGTCGATGCTCGACATCGACCCGGATAACTTCGAGAGTCGCGTGCTGCGCGGCGGCCCGAGGCAGTTCGTGATCGCGCAGACCGTGCGTCAGGCCGACATCCCCGCAGACATCGGCTCCGTCCAGGGTTTCTACGTCAACGAGATCGAGGCGACGGTGGGCCCGAGCGACGGCTTCGCCGCCAGCCAGCTGGGCATCGTCGGCAACCCGACGGCCGAGATGATCGAGGCGTCCGAAGGCCGCCTGACAGCGTCGGACGTGATCGGGCTGAGCGGGCTGCAGTCGCGCTACAACGAGCGGCTCGGCGGCGTGCCGGGGGTGCGCGTCGAGGTTGTCGGGCGCGTCGCGGAGTCGTCGTTCCAGACGATTGTGGTGTTCAACCAGGAGGAGTCGATCGGCGCCCCCATCACGCTGTCGATGGACCGGGCGCTGCAGACGAAGGCCGAGGAGGCCCTGGCCTCACAGGAGGGCATCGCCTCACTCGTCGCCATCGACATCGCCACCGGCGGCATCGCAGCGACGGCGGACTCCGCCGCCGCGGGCACGTACCCGCACGCGACGTTCGGCCGCTACGCGCCGGGCTCGACGTTCAAGGTCGCGAGCGCGCTGGCGATGGTGCGGCGGGGTGCGACGGCGTCGTCGGACGTGGAGTGCACGCCGCAGCACACCGTCGGCACCTACACGTTCGGCAACCACTCCGGCTACACGCGCACGGGCACGATCTCGCTGACCGACGCCATCGCGCACTCCTGCAACACCGTGTTCACGCGCGCGTCGGAGGAGTTCTCCGGCGACGAGCTGCACGCGGCGGCGGAGTCGCTGGGCGTGGGCACCGACTACGAGGCGGGCTTCCGCGCCTACTTCGGCACGGTGGAGCCGCAGAACAACATCGACCGGGCGGCGTCGTCGATCGGGCAGGGCAGCGTGACCGTCTCGCCGATGGCGATGGCCGCGGTGGCGGCGTCGGTCGCGAAGGGCGAGACGGTGATCCCGTGGTTGGTGGAGGGGGAAGAGGCGACGTCGACGGCCGAGCCCCTCACGGAGGCGGAGGCGGCTGAGCTGCGCACCATGATGGCGGCCGCCGTCACCGGCGGCACGGCCTCCATGCTCCAGGGCGTGGTGACGGGCGCCAAGTCGGGCACCGCAGAATGGGGCCCGCAGGGCGCGCAGCAGACCCACGCGTGGATGATCGCCTACAACGACCAGTACGCCGTCGCGGCGTTCGTCGAGGTAGGCGATTCCGGCGGCACGGCGGCCGCGCCGCTCATCCGGCAGCTGCTCGGCTAGCCGTCAGTGGGGGCGGATGATCACGACGGGGCACTCGGCGTGGTGGGCGATCTGCTGGCTCACCGAGCCGAGCACGAGGCGTCGGAACGCCCCCAGGCCACGGGCGCTGACGACGAGCATCGTCGCGTCCTTGGACTGCTCGACGAGGGCGTGCGCGGGGCTCGAGTTCTCCACCGCGTGCTGCTCCACCTTGACGCCTTCGGCTTCCTTCGCGAAGAGGTCGAGCACACGCCTGGCCTCACGCTCGGGGCCCTTGAGGATCAGGTCGGCCTGCTCGGGGCTGCTGATCCCCTCGGGGACGAACGGCGGGTTGTAGACGTAGACGAGGTCGAGGACCCCGTCCCGCAGCTTGGTCTCCTCGACAGCCCATTCCAGGGCGCGTTTGGACTCGTCGGAACCGTCGACACCGACAACAATGCGGTCCATGATTGACTCCTATCAGCTTGTATTTCAACACTATCTACTGTAGTGTGCCCCGCCGCGCCGCGGAGTCGCCGCACGAAATCCGTGCGGGCTACTCCTCCTCGGGCCGGATGATCACCACGGGGCACTCGGCGTGCTGCGCCACCTGCTGGCTCACCGAGCCGAGCACGAGGCGCCGGAACGCCCCCAGGCCGCGGGCGCTGACGACGAGCATCGCCGCCTCCCGGGAGTGCCGGATGAGCGCGTGCGCGGGGTTGGCGTTGGCGACGGCGTACGTGCGCACCGTCTCCACACCCTCCACCTCGCCGGCGAACTTCTGGAGCACCTGCTCCGCCTCATGCACCGGGGCGTTGAGGATCTCCTCGATCTGGCCGGCGTTCATCACCCCGCGGGGCACGAACGGCGGGCTGTACACGGTCACGATCTCCAGCGCGCCCTTGCGCAGCCGGGCCGCCTCGGCAGCCCAGTGCAGCGCCTTCTTGGACTCGTCCGAGCCATCGACACCGACAACAATGCGTTCCACGATTATCTCCGATCCCTTGCGACTTCCCTACTACCCATAGTAGTATGCTTGGCCGAAATTTTGGCCCCAACGAGGGTATTCGTTCCGGCAGCGTTGTGATGGTGGAGCCGCGCCGCACCTCAGGGACCGTGAAACGCCCAGTCACGACCCCTCACCTGGAAGTAGTTCCTCGACGGCATCATTTGATGGTTGAGCTCGCCCGCGACGCGGTCCCTGAGCTCGTGCCGCGACGAAGTCGCTGCACGATGGTCGAAGGGAAGGAGCTGGCGAGCTCAACCAGCAAGTGCTCTGGAAGGTCGAGCACCTGTGGGGTGCGTCGCTTTCTCGTCCCATGGAGTCGCGAAGCGACCACGCCGCAAGGACTCCGTCCCGGCGACGGCTCAATCATCCCGCTGGCCCCGACCTACAGGAGGGCGACCCAGCGGCTACCGGCGATGACCGGAGAGGTCGGCGTTCGCGGGAAATGTCGGCTTGGCGGCCGTAGAAGAAGCCCCCGCACGAGCGAGGGTCGAGCGATCGAGCGAAAGTGGATGCGCATAGGCCGCCAAACGATATTTCCCGTGAACGCCGCCCAGCCCACACCGATCACACCGGCCGCACCCAGTCTCCGGAGCGGCCCCCCGACTTCGCCGTGATCTTCGCCGAGACGATCTCCGCCGAGCGGTCCACCCCCTTGACCATGTCCACCACAGCCAGCGCGGCGACGGTGACGGAAGTCAGCGCCTCCATCTCCACCCCCGTGCGGTCGGCGGTGCGCACCGTCGCCTCGATAGCCACTCCCCCGTCGACGATCTCCAACTCCACGCTGCACCCGTGCACCCCGATGGTGTGCGCGAGCGGCAGCAGGTCGGGCACGCGCTTGGCGGCCGCGATGCCGGCGACGCGCGCGACGGCGAGGACGTCGCCCTTGGGGACGGTGCCGTCGCGCAGGGCGGCGACCACGTCGTCGGAGCAGGCGACGAACGCGACCGCGGTGGCGGCGCGGACGGTGGGCTGCTTCGCGGTGACGTCCACCATGTAGGCAGAGCCGTCGGAGTCGAGGTGCGTGAATTTCATGGGCTCAGTCCACCAGATGCACGTCGACGGTGTCGCCCGCGGTGACCTCGTCCACATCCGCGCCCACGACGGCGAGCGCGTCGGCGAGCACGAGGGAGGCGATGAGGTGCGAGCCGGAGCCCTTCGCGTGGGCGGGACGCACGCCGTCGGGTTCGACGACGACGGGGATGTACTGCCGGCGCCCGGGCGGGCAGCCCCAACCCTCGAGCGCGGGCAACCGGAGCCGGCGCCACGGGATGCTGCGCCCGGTGAACGCCCCGAGCACCTCGCGCAGGAACACC
>JAAYZP010000403.1 GCA_012514785.1 Propionibacterium sp.
CCTTGTTCGTTGGTTCTGGTGCGGCATCCTCGGTGAGCTCTATGGCGGTTCCATCGAGACACGGTTCGTCCGTGACCTCGAGCAGGTCCCGAACTGGGCGCTGGGGCGAGAGGACGCACAGACGCCGAACACCATCAACGACGCCACCTTCGTCGAATCCCGGCTCCATTCTTTGCGTACCCGCAACGCTGCTGCCTACAAGGGTATCTACGCGTTGCTGCTCAACAATGGAGCACGCGATTGGATGCAGGATCTCCAGCTGGACAAGGTCCAGTACGCCAGCCTTGCGGTCGACATCCACCACATCTTCCCCAAGAAGTGGTGCAACGAGAACGGCGTGGACGACGAGCACCGCGAGAGCATCGTCAACAAGACAGCGATCTCCGCGGTGACCAACCGCACCATCGGCGGGGCAGCCCCTTCCAAGTACATGGCCGCGCTTCAGGAGAAGGCACAGATCAGCGCAGAGCACCTCGATGCGCTTCTGGCGTCTCACCTCGTTCCGGCTGATGAGCTGCGAACAAACGACTTCGACGGCTTCTTCATAGGCCGTAGAGAGGCGCTTTGCCAGCTGGTGGAGGCAGCCATGGGCAAGGCCGTCCCGCGCGATATCGATCGCGGTGAGGCGGAGGAGGACTCGTCCCAGTTCGAGACTGCACAGCTCCAAGACAGCCCGAGCGAACCGGCGTGACACGGCCCAGTTGACCGAGTGAGTCAAGGAGGCAGCGACACCCGACTCTGTGCTGAACTGGACCACCCCCACGTTCGGGCGCACCTGGGATCCGGCCTCCAGGCAGAATCAGATCGCCCGATTGACAAGCGGAAACGCCTAGCCAGCCGGGGTTTCGCTTTGCCGCCTCGCTGCGCTGTAGCCCGACGACGGCTACTCAGACCGGGATACGGCGAGCGCCGGTGCCGCTGTCGCCAAGCTCGTCGTCGGGGTTCAGGAGGCTGCAGGCCTTCATCGACAGGCACCCGCAACCGATGCATCCGGTGAGCTCCTTCTCGAGCTGCTCGATCCCCCGCCGGCGTCGTTCGAGCACCTTCTTCCAGCGTCGCGAGGCACGCTGCCAGTCCTCGTGCCTCGGGGTGCTGGACAGCGGGACGTCCGCGAACGCCTCCTTCACATCCTGCAGCGGGATGCCGAGCCGCTTTGCGACGGAGACGAGCGCGACGCGTCGGAGCATGTGGCGTGGGTATCGCCGCTGGTTCCCGGCCGTGCGTCCGGAGGCGATCAGCCCGAACTCCTCGTAGTAGTGCAGGGCCGAGACCGCCACCCCGGTACGCCGGCTCATCTCGCCGACGCTCAGCAGCTCTTCCGGGCCGTGGGACTCTTCCATCTCGCACCCTTCACTCACATAATTTGACCTCAAGTATACTTGAGGTTTTATCGTGGCAGCTACACGGCCGATGGCCGGCCTTGGCAAAGACGAGCATGGGACGGCATGGGTTGCCGCCCGAGGAGAGTGCATGAACGTGTCGGTGGACGAGAACGTGACGGTCGCCATCGTGGGCTCCGGCCCCGCGGGCCTGTATGCCGCGGACATCCTGCTGCAACAGCACCCGCTGGCGCAGATCGATATGTTCGAG
>JAAYZP010000404.1 GCA_012514785.1 Propionibacterium sp.
ACGCCCGGCCGTCGCCGTCGACGACGCTGCCGGTGAAGCACACCCGCGCCCCGTCCACGAGGGCGGCGTCGACGTCGGACGCCTCGTCGGCGTCGGCCAGGATGCCGACCCCCGACGACGCCTCCACTCCGCGCACCAGCTCCCGCTCCTCCGCAGCCAGCGTCTTGCCTTCCAGCTCGACGCGCAGGAGCTCCGCCAGGTCTCCGCGCGACGCCAGCCGGGGCGAAACATCGCGCCGCGCCAGCGTGTACCCCACGCCGCCGGCCGGGCCGAACTCGTCGGCGAACGGGTCCTTGGGCTCCAGCCGTCGGGCCGCGTCGCGGATGGCGCGGGCGCGCTCCAGCGCGGTCGGCGCCTGCAGCCCGGCCCGCTCGGCCGGGGTCAGGTCGTCGGGATCCAGTTCGATCCCCGACGGTATCGGCACCACCCGGCCCAGCCGCTTGAACTCGAAGTCGATCCAGCCCAGCTCGCGGTCGACGTCCACCCCAACCGGCACGCGCCCGTCCAGCAGCGGCGACATCGCCGCCCACGCGTCCACGAGCGTCGGCGCGAGCGCCGCCTCCGAGGCCGTGATCCCGTACTCCGTGCGCGCCTCGCCGAGGTCCCGCTGCGGGTCGACGAGCGTGCTCAACTCCTCGCCGTCGTCGGTGACGGCCGCCATCTCCAGCGGCCGGGGCCGCCACATCCGGCCCTCGTCGCCGACCGGGAGCATCGCGACGTACACGTACCCGCGGTGCCCCTCGGTGGCGGAGCCGGTGGAGAGGAACCGCCGGATCCGGGTGTCGGTCTTCAGGTCGCGCGGCAGCACGTCGCGTTTCAGCACGAGGCCGTCCATCGACGTGGCCCGGCTGAGCGCCACATACAGCTGGCCGTAGGCGAAGGTGCCGCCGGTGAGGTCGACGTTGAGCCGCTCCAGCGTCTGCCCCTGGCTCTTGTGGATGGTGATCGCCCACGCCAGCTTGAACGGCAGCTGCGTGAACGTGCCGATCACCTCGTGCGTCAGCCGCCCGCCGACGACGCCGGGCCGGGTGACCTCCCACGTGTGCGGCCCGACGTCGAACTCCCCGCCCTCCGCCGTGGCGACCCTGGCGGTCCCCCGCTGCGCGTCCCACGCGACGACGTGCCCCAGCGTGCCGTTGACGAACCGGTGTGCCGGGTCGTTGGCGAGCATCATCACCTGCGCACCCACCTTGAACCGGAGGTCGTCGTCGGTGGGCGGCTCGAACCGGTCGAGGTCGCCGGTGCGCACCGACTGGTGGCGCACGAGCGGAGTCTCCAGCCGTTCGAGCTGGGCGCGGTTGCGGGCGCCGGCGATACGGTTGGTGCCGGCCAGCGTGAGCCACAGCTCGTCCAGCGGCGGCTCGAAGTCGGGGCGGGTGCGGGCATTCAGCGTGGCGCGCGACTCGTCGTCGATCGTGCCCTCCCGGATGCCGTTCAGGATGTCGGTGAGCGCGTCGTCGCCGGCCTGCCGAAAGATCCGCGTCAGCTGCACCATGGGGAACACGTCGCGCTCGTAGTGGCGGGCGGAGAAGAAGTAGGGCGTGGCGTACGTGGTGGTGAAGAACTCCCGCTCGGCCTCGGTCACCACGGGCGGCAGCTGGTAGAGGTCACCCACGAGCACGATCTGCACCCCGCCGAACGGCTCCCCCGGCC
>JAAYZP010000558.1 GCA_012514785.1 Propionibacterium sp.
CGACCTGCCGACGGCGCTGTACATCGTGGCGGCCGAGCTCGACGACGGCGTCCTCGTGGGCCAGCTGCCCGCCGGCGACAACCCCGACCAGTTCGGCCTCGTCCTCGACCTGGGCTCCCCGCTGACCGCCGCCGTCACGGCCGCCGTCGACGCCCTGCGCGCGGACGGTACGCTCGCCCGGATCGAGACGGAGTGGCTCACCGACTCCGCCGGGGCCCCCGTCCTCGAGTGAGCCCCGCCGACGGAGGAGGAGCCCCGGTGAGCGACTGGACGCCGTCCCAGCGTCGCCTGGACCGCCTCGCCTACCGCCAGGCCCGCACCCGCCGCTCCGTGGCCCTCGCCGCCGTCTCCACGGCGGCGGTGACCGCGGTGGCGGTGCTCGCCCTGGTGAACTCGCCCGGCTGGCCCCGGGTCCTGCAGTCCTTCTTCGACCCCGACGTCGCCCTGGCGGCCCTCCCGAAGGTCGCCGAGGGGCTGTGGCTGAACGTGCGGGTCATGGCGGTGTGCGCCGTCGTCATCCTGGTGGTCGCCCTCGCGCTCGCCCTCGCCCGGACCCTGCCCGGCCCGGTCGCGTTCCCGCTGCGGGCCGCGGCGACCGCGTACGTCGACGTGTTCCGGGGACTGCCGCTGATCCTGGTCCTGCTGCTCGTCGGGTTCGGGCTGCCCGGGCTCCGCCTCCAGGGGATCCCGACCTCCGCCGTCGTGCTGGGCGGGATCGCCCTGGTGCTCACGTACTCCGCCTACGTGGCGGAGGTGTTCCGGGCCGGCATCGAGGCCGTCCACCCCTCGCAGGTGGCCGCCGCGCGGGCGCTGGGCCTGACCCGCGGCCAGACCATGCGCACCGTCGTGCTCCCCCAGGCCACCCGCCGCGTGGTCCCGCCGCTGCTCAACGACCTGGTCTCGCTGCAGAAGGACTCCGGCCTCATCTCGATCCTCGGGGCCGTCGACGCCGTGCGCGCCGCCCAGATGCAGACGTTCGCGCACGCCAACTTCACCCCGTACGTGGTGGCGGGCATCCTCTTCGTGGCCCTGACCATCCCGCTCACGCGGTTCACGGACGCCCTGGCGCGGCGCTCCGGGTGGCTGGGGGCCACGGCCGGGCTCGCCGGGGGCGGTGAGCTGCGATGACCGCCCTCCTCCGCGTGGAGCAGGTGCGCAAGGCCTTCGGCACCAACCTCGTCCTGGACTCGATCGACCTCGACGTCGAGGCCCACCGGTGCGTCGTCCTCATCGGGGCGTCCGGCTCCGGCAAGTCGACGCTGCTGCGCACGATCGACCTGCTCGAGGAGATCGACGACGGCGCCATCTGGCTCGACGGGGAGGAGATCACCGATCCCCGCCGCGACGCCAACGAGGTGCGCTCCCGGCTGGGGATGGTCTTCCAGTCCTACAACCTGTTCCCCCACATGCGGGTCCTGGACAACGTGACCCTCGCCTCCCGCCTGGTGCACCGCCTCCCCCGGGCCGACGCCGAGGAGCGGGCCCTCGCCGTCCTCGAGCGGGTGGGCCTCGCGGACCGCGCCCGGGCCTACCCGGACCACCTGTCCGGCGGACAGCAGCAGCGCGTGGCGATCGCCCGGGCG
>JAAYZP010000405.1 GCA_012514785.1 Propionibacterium sp.
AAGGCGGGGCATTGACGATCGGGTACGCGGCCGCCTTCCTCGGCGGGCTCGCATCGTTGCTGAGCCCGTGCGCGGCGATGCTGCTGCCGTCGTTCTTCGCGCTCGCGTTCGGCGCGCGCAAGCGCACGCTGCTCGGGCGCGTCGGGCTCTTCTACCTCGGGCTCCTGCTCACACTCGTGCCGCTCGGCGTGGCTGCCGGCACGCTCGGCGCGATGCTCGCCACCCACCGCACCCAGATCGCGATCGTCGGCGGCGTGCTGCTGATCGTCGTCGGGGCGCTGACGATGCTCGGCGTCTCGATCCCGGTGCCGGGTCTGACCAGCAAGGGCGGGACGAGCCCTGTGGCCGTGATTGCGCTCGGTGCCGTCTACGGGCTGGCCGGTGCCTGCACCGGGCCGCTGCTGGGCGCGGTGCTCACCGTCGCGGCCTTCTCCGGCTCGCCCATCTACGGCGCGATGCTGCTCGCCCTCTTCGGCGCGGGCATGGCGTTGCCGCTCGCGCTGCTGGCGCTGTTCTGGGACGCGACGAAGCTCCAGCAGCGCCTCAGGCCCCGCGAGCTCCGGCTGGGCCCCATCCGCACGAGCCTGTGGGGCGTCGTGGCCGGCGCCCTGTTCGTGGCGCTCGGGGTGCTGTTCCTCATCACCGACGCCACGGGCGCGCTGGGCGGGATCCTCGACGCGCGCGGACAGCTGCGCGTCGAGTCCGCGATCTGGAGCTGGACGGAGCGGATCCCCGACGCGGCCGCGCTGGTGGCGCTGGCCGTCGTCGTCGGGGGGCTCACGCTGTGGGCCGTGACGCGCAAGGATCGCGTCCGGGATTGAATCAGCCGCGCTCGCCGGTGGGTGGGGCGATGCCGTGGTCGTCGTAGGCGAGCGCGTGCGCCGCGCGCACGAGCGCCAGGTGGCTGAACGCCTGAGGGTAGTTGCCGGCGAGGCGTTTCGTCGTGGGGTCGTACTCCTCGCTCAGCAGCCCGAGCGGGCTCTGCACCGCCAGCAGCGTCTCCATCAGACCCCTGGCGTCGTCGAGGCGCTCCGCCATCGCGTACTGCTCCACGAGCCAGAACGTGCAGATCAGGAACGGGTACTCGTCGCCGTCCAGGCCGTCGAGGCCCTCCGCGGTGCGGTAGCGGTGGACGAAGCCGTGCTCGTCGACGAGGTCCCGCTCGATGCGGGCCACCGTCGACAGCATCATGGGGTCGTCGTAGGCGAGGAAGCCGGTGTGCGGCAGTTGGAGGAGGGAGGCGTCGACCTCGGTGTTGTCGTAGGTCTGGGTGAACGACTCGATCTCGTGGTTGTAGCCCTGGGCGAGGATCTCCTCGCGCAGGCGGGCACGCAGCTCCTGCCAGCGTGCGACGTCGCCGTCCAGGCCGTGCTCCTCGACGGCGCGGATGCCCTCGTTGAAGGCCGCCCACATCATCACGCGGCCGTGGGTGAAGTAGTGCGCGTCGCCGCGCATCTCCCAGATGCCGTGGCCCTTGCGGTCGAAGTGCTTCTCGCAGTAGGCCAGCAGGTGGCGTTGCAGCTGCCAGGAGTACTCGTCCTCCTCGATGCCGTGGTCGCGCAGCTTCGCGAGCGCGAGCATGACCGTGCCGACGACGTCGGCCTGGTACTGGTTCGCGGCGCCGTTGCCGATCCGCACAGGGCGGGAGCCCTCGTAGCCGGAGAGGTGGTCGAGCTCGTGCTCGGGCAGGTGGCGTTCGCCCGCGATGCCGTACATGATCTGCAGCTCGGCCACGTCGCCCGCGATGGCCCGCATCAGCCAGTCGCGCCACGGCAGCGCGTTCTCGGGGGTCGTGTAGTCGGCGAGCACCTCGATGGTGAGCGACGCGTCACGCAGCCAGGTGTAGCGGTAGTCCCAGTTGCGGGAGCCGCCGAAGTCCTCCGGCAGCGACGTCGTCGGTGCGGCGACGATGCCGCCGGTGCGGCCGTAGGTCAGGGCGCGCAGCACCAGGAGTGAGCGGCGGACGTCCTCGACGTATTCGCCGTCGATCTCGAAGCTGCCGGACCACTCCTCCCATTGCGTGACCGCGTCCTCCAGCGCGGTAGGCGCATGCTCGGGGGTGGGCAGTTCCTCGTGGGAGGGGAACCAGACCAGGTGCCAATCGACGGAATCGCCGGCGCCCAGTTCGTGCCGGATGCGGAGCTCGGAGGGGGACTCGCCGGGGCTGGAGACGCAGTCGCGGAAGCCGGGCCCCACCATCAGGATGCC
>JAAYZP010000406.1 GCA_012514785.1 Propionibacterium sp.
CCTCCGGCTCCCGCAAGGCGCAGACGGACCGCTTCCAGTTCAACGGCTCCGGCTACTACCTGAAGTCGGCCGAGGAGATGCGCCACCTCTTCCGCGAGCTCCCGGAGGCGTGCGACAACACGCTGCGCGTCGCCGAGCAGATTGAGACCAGTTTCGAGGAGGGCATGGGGCTCTACATGCCCGAGTTCGCCGTGCCCGAAGGCGAGACCGAGGAGTCCTTGTTCCACGAGGAGGTGCAGCGCGGCCTCCGGTTCCGCTACCCGAACGGGATCCCCGACGAGTCGCAGCGGCGCGCCGACTACGAGAGCGCCGTCATCACGCAGATGGGCTTCAACGGCTACTTCCTCGTGGTGTCCGACTTCATCCGCTGGGCCCGCGAGAACGGCATCTGGGTGGGGCCCGGCCGTGGCTCCGGCGCCGGCTCGATGTGCGCCTACGCGCTCAGGATCACCGACCTCGACCCGATCGAGCACGGCCTGTTCTTCGAGCGGTTCCTCAACCCCGAGCGCGTCTCGATGCCCGACTTCGACATCGACTTCGACGACCGCCGACGCGGAGAGGTCATCGACTACGTCACCCGGAAGTACGGCCAGGAGAACGTCGCCCAGATCGTCACCTACGGCACGATCAAGGCCAAGGCCGCGGTGAAGGACGCCGCCCGCGTGCTCGACATGCCCTTCGCCGTCGGCGAGCAGATCACCAAGGCGATGCCCGCCGACGTGATGGGCAAGGGCGTGGCGCTGCCCGACCTCTTCGACGCGGAGCACTCCCGCTACGCGGAAGGCACGGAGTTCCGCGAGCTCTACGAGAAGACGCCGGACGTGCGCACGGTGGTGGACACCGCCATCGGCATCGAGGGGCTGAAGCGTCAGTGGGGCGTGCACGCCGCCGGCGTGATCATGTCCCGCTCGCCGATCATCGACATCATCCCCCTGATGAAGCGCGAGTCCGACGGCGCGATCATCACGCAGTTCGACTACCCGGGCTGCGAGTCGCTCGGCCTGATCAAGATGGACTTCCTGGGCCTCAGGAACCTCACCGTCATCGCCGACGCCGTGGCCAACATCAAGCTCAACCGCGGCATCGACGTCGACCTGGAGAACCTCCCGCTGGACGACGCCGAGACCTACGAGCTCCTCGCCACCGGCGAGACGCTGGGCGTGTTCCAGCTCGACGGCGGCCCCATGCGGGCGCTGCTGCGATCGATGCAGCCCGACAGCTTCGCGGACATCTCGGCCGTCGTCGCGCTGTACCGGCCGGGCCCGATGGGAGCCGATTCGCACAACAAGTACGCGCGCCGCAAGACCGGGCGCGAGCCCGTCGACGCGATCCACCCGGAGCTCGCCGAACCCCTGGCGGACATCCTCGACGAGACCTACGGCCTCATCGTGTACCAGGAGCAGGTGATGGCCATCGCGCAGAAGGTGGCCGGCTACACCCTGGGCGGCGCCGACATGCTGCGTCGGGCGATGGGCAAGAAGAAGAAGTCCGAGCTGGACAAGCAGTACGTCACGTTCGAGGCCGGCATGCTGGAGCGCGGCTTCTCCAAGTCGGCGATCACCACGCTGTGGGACATCCTCCTGCCGTTCTCGGACTACGCCTTCAACAAGTCGCACTCCGCCGCCTACGGGGTGGTGTCCTACTGGACGGCCTGGCTGAAGAACCACTACCCGGTGGAGTACATGGCCGCGCTCCTGCAGTCGGTGCGCGACGACAAGGACAAGCTGTCGATCTATCTCTCGGAATGCCGACGGATGGGCATCCAGGTGCTGCTGCCCGACGTCAACTCCTCCGAGATCGCGTTCACCCCGGTGGGGGAGGACATCCGCTTCGGGCTGGGCGCCATCCGGAACGTCGGCGACAAGGTGGTGGCCGCGTGGATCGCCGAGCGCGACGGCCAGGGCCCCGCCAAGGACTTCAACGACTTCCTCGACAAGGCCCCTCTGCTGATGTGCTCGAAGCGCGTCGTCGAATCCCTCATCCGGGCCGGCGCCTTCGACGAGCTGGGCCACACCCGGCGCTCGCTGATCACCATCTACGAGAACGCCGTCGACTCGATCATCGACATCAAGCGCAACTCCGCCAACGGCCAGGACGACCTCTTCGGGTTCGGGGCGGAGGAGTCGGACGAGGACGCGGTGGAGCACGTCGTCGTGCCGCCGGTGGAGGAGTGGGACCGCAAGACGAAGCTCGGCTTCGAGCGCGAGATGCTCGGCCTCTATGTCTCCGACCACCCGCTCAACGGCCTGGAGCACGTGCTCGCCGAGCACAGCGAGCGGCCGATCGCCTCCACGGCCGGGGACGAGGGCTTCCGCGGCAACACCACCCTGTGCGGGCTGATCACCAGCGTGAACCGTCGCGTCAACCGCGCGGGCGCCATCTACGCCCAGGTGGTGCTCGAGGACCTCACGACTTCCATCGAGGTGACCGTGTTCCCGCGGGTCTACGAGCGCGTCTCCGCGCTGTTGGAGCCCGACTCGATCGTGGCGATCAGCGGCGTCGTCGACGCCGGCGAGGACCGCGGCCGGATGCGGGCCCAGAACGTCACGGCCCCGCACTTCAACGCCGACGGCGCCGTCGGGCCCGTGCTGATCACGATGTCGGAGACCCGGCTCACGCCGACCATGGTGCAGGAGCTGAAGCGCGTGCTCTCCGCCTACCCGGGCGCGGCCGAGGTGCACCTCGAGATCCGCGGCACCGGCAAGCGGACCAAGTTCCGGCTGGGCGACGGGTTCAACGTCGCGCTCGGCTCGCCGCTGTTCGCCGACCTCAAGGCACTGCTGGGTCCGACGGCCGTCAAGGTGTCCGGCTGATGGCCACCGTCGACTCCGTCTCCATCTGGGAGCGGGCACGCTGGCGGACGCTGGCGCACCTGATTGCGTGCACCGCAGCCGGCGTCCTGGCCGGTGTGGCCTGGGCGGCGCTCTCGCCCCGGGCCCACTACCTGATCGACGAGGACCTCCGCGCGCTCCTGTCCGAACGGCAGCACGCCGAGATCATCGGCGGCGACGCGGCCTTCACGCTCATCGTCGGGCTCTTCGGGCTGGCCATCGGGATACTGACCTGGGTGTGGTTCCACCGCCGCGGCTGGCTCGTCATCGCGCTCGGCGTGCTCGGCCCGGTGATCCTCGCGGTCGTGGCCTGGCAGGTGGGCGAGATGGTCGGCGGCTCCGGCCTGACGGACCGCCTTGCCACCGCCTCCCCGGGGGACCTGGTGCAGATGGACCTCGAGCTGCACTCGCTCTCCGCCCTCGCGGCGGCGCCATTCTTCGCGATCACCCCCATCATGTTGCTCGCCGCGTTCCTGCCCGAACGCTTCGTGGACGGGGACAAGCGGCGCAGGCGGGCCCGGTAAACTCCTCCACTGTGCTGCGACAAGTAGATTTCACCTCCATCCACGGCGGCTACCGCCGACTCCTGCCCCGCGCCGAGCTCGGCGTCGGCAAGGCCCTGGAGTCCGTGGCCCCCATCGTCGACGACGTGGTGCGCCGGGGCGAGGACGCCCTGCGCGAACTCTCGGAACGGTTCGACGGCGTCACCCCCGTCCTCAGCGTCCCCGCCGAGGCGCTCGCCCGGGCCGAGGCCGAGCTCGAGCCCGAGCTGAGAGCCAGCTTCGAGGAAGCGATCCGACGACGCCGCACCGTCGCGCAGCAGCGCGAGCTGGACCCCGACCTCGCGCCGGTGGAGCTCGCGCCGGGCGCGCGCGTGGGCCTGCGCAACATCCCCGTGGCGCGCGTCGGCCTCTACGTGCCCGGCGGGCTCGCGCCGCTGGCGTCCAGCGTCATCATGAATGTGGTTCCGGCCCAGGTGGCCGGCGTCGCATCGATCGCGGTGGCCTCGCCGCCCCAGAAGGAGTTCAGCGGCCTCCCGCACCCGAGCATCCTCGCGCTGTGCTCCATGCTCGGCGTCACGGAGGTCTACTCCGTGGGCGGCGCCCAGGCCGTGGCGATGTTCGCCCACGGCGTCGACGGGCTCTGCGAGCCGGTGGACATGGTGACCGGCCCCGGCAACATCTACGTCGTCGCGGCCAAGCGGCTCGTGAGCGGGCTGGTGGGCATCGACTCCGAGGCCGGCCCCACCGAGATCGCGATCGTCGCCGACGACTCGGCCCGCCCCGGCTTCGTGGCCGCCGACCTGATCTCGCAGGCCGAGCACGACCCGATGGCTGCTTCGGTCCTCATCACCGACTCCGTGCCGCTGGCGGACGCCGTCCGCGTCGAGCTGGAGACCCAGGTGGCCGGCCAGGCGCACGAGGAGCGCATCCGCACCTCGCTTTCCGGCGAACAGTCCGCGGTCGTGCTGGTGCGGGACCTCGACCAGGCGGTCGATGTCGCCAACGCCTACGGTGCCGAGCACCTGGAGATCCAGACCCGCGACGCCGCGGCCACCGCCGGCCGGATCCGCAACGCCGGCGCCATCTTCGTGGGCGACCACTCGCCGGTGTCGCTCGGCGACTATTCCGCGGGCTCGACGCACGTGCTGCCCACCGCGGGCTTCGCCGCGCACTCATCCGGTCTGACGGTGCGCAGCTTCATGCGCTCCGTGCACGTGATCGACTACAGCGCCGAGGCGCTGGCCGGCGTCGCCGACGGCGTCGAGCGCTTCGCCCACGCGGAGGACCTGCCGGGCCACGCCGCCGCCATCGCCATCAGGAGGATCTGAGGGCATGGACATCGAATCGCTACCGCTGCGCAGCGACCTGCGGGGCGAGGCACCCTACGGGGCCCCCCAGCTCGAGGTGCCCGTGGTCCTCAACGTCAACGAGAACCCGTACCCGCCCTCGGAGGCCGTCGCGCAGGAAATGGCCGACGCCGTCAAGCAGACCGTGACGTCGCTCAACCGCTACCCCGACCGCGAGGCCGTCGGGCTGCGGCAGGACCTGGCCGACTACCTCGGCCACGGGCTGCGGATGGAGAACATCTGGGCCGCGAACGGCTCCAACGAGATCATGCTCCACCTGCTCACGGCCTTCGGCGGCCCCGGGCGCACGGCGCTGACCTTCGCGCCCACCTACTCGATGTACCCCGAGTACGCTCGCAACACGCTCACCAAGTACGTCGCCTACCCCCGCCGCGAGGACCACTCGATCGACGCGGGCCTCGTGCTCGGCGCCATCGACATCCACGAGCCCACCGTCGTGCTGCTCGCCCGCCCGAACAACCCCACCGGTACCGGGATGGCGCTCGAGGCGATCGACCAGATCTGCCGCCAGAGCGAGGCGATCGTCGTCGTCGACGAGGCGTACCAGGAGTTCTCCACCGAGCCCTCGGCCCTCGAACTCCTCGACGCGCACCCCCGCCTCGTCGTCTCCCGCACCATGAGCAAGGCGTTCGCGCTGGCCGGCGGCCGACTCGGCTACCTGGCAGCCCACCCCGCAATCGTGGACGCCTGCCGCATCGTGCGCCTGCCCTACCACCTCAGCGCGCCCACCCAGGCCATCGCGCGCGTCGCCCTCCGACACGCCGACGCACTGCTGGCCCGCGTCGACGAACTCGCCGCCGCGGCCCGCGATTTCGCCGGCTGGGCACGCGGGCGCGGCTACGATGTCATCGATTCAGAAGCCAACTTCGTGCTCTTCGGGCGCTTCCCCCAGCGCCACGCCGTCTGGCAGGGCCTGCTGGACCGCGGCGTGCTCATCCGGGAGACCGGCCCCGAGGGGTACCTGCGCGCATCCGCGGGCACCCCGGAAGAGATGGTGGCGCTGAAGGATGCGCTCGACGACCTGAACCCGATCAAGGAGTGAGAATGGCACGCACCGCAAGCCGAACCCGCGAGACCGCCGAGTCCCGAATCACCGTGAGCCTCGACCTCGACGGCACGGGGGAGTCCAACATCTCCACCGGCGTCGGCTTCTACGACCACATGCTCACCGCGCTGTCGAAGCACTCGCTGATCGACCTCGACGTGCAGGCCACCGGCGACCTCCACATCGACGGCCACCACACCATCGAGGACGTC
>JAAYZP010000407.1 GCA_012514785.1 Propionibacterium sp.
GTACGCCGTCGACGCCATCTCCGACCGCCTTGCCGAGTACGGCCTCGACTCCCGCGCGCTCTCGGGCATCCTGATCGCCGCCGTCGGTCGCGGCACGGCGAAAGCGCTGCGCAAACTTGGCATCCTCGCCGACCTCGAGCCGCAGAGCAGCAACACCGTCGGCGGGCTCGCCACGGAGTTCCCCGCGTTCGACGAGCTGATGGATCCCCTCAACCGCGTGCTCGTGCCGAGCGCCGACGTCGCCATCGACCCGCTGGTCGAGGGCCTCGAAACCCTCGGCTGGGAGGTCGAGGGCGTCACGGCCTACCGCACGGTGCGCGCCGCGCCGCCGCCCGCGGAGATCCGCGACGACATCAAGACGGGCATGTACGACGCCATCGTCTTCACCTCCGCCTCCACGGTGCGCAACATGATCGGCATCGCCGGCAAACCGCACGCAACGTCGGTGATCGCCGCGATCGGCGAGGCCACCGCCGCCGCCTGCGAGCAGCACGGGCTGCGCGTCGACGTGATCGCCGAGTCCCCGAATTTCGCCTCGCTGGCCGACGGCCTGGCCCGGTTCGCCGACCGCCGCCGTGATGAGCAGATCGCGAACGGGGAGCCGCTGAAGAAGCCCTCGGAGCGCAAGCGCCGACGCCGCCGCAAGCCGGTTGCGCGCGACGCATAGGCTGAGGCCATGACTCATGCGACAGTCCACGTCATGCGCCACGGGCAGGTCTTCAACCCGGACGGGCTCCTCTACGGACGGCTCCCAGGGTTCGGGCTCTCGGAACTCGGACGGACGATGGCCGATCGCATGGCGGACCACTTCGCCGACGAACTCCTGACCCACCTGCGCTGCTCGCCGCTGCAGCGCGCCCGCGAGACGATGGCCCCCAGCGCCGCGCGCCATCCCGAGCTCGAGATCGTCAGCGACGACCGCCTCCTGGAGGCCGAGAACCGGTTCGAGGGGCGGGTCTTCGGCAAGGGCAACAAAGCGCTGCGCGACCCCCGGATGTTCTGGCACATGCGCAACCCGCTGCGCCCCAGCTGGGGCGAGGCCTACCGCGACATCGCCGCCCGGATGCTGGCGGCGCTGGCCGACGCGGCGGAGGCGGCCGGCGACGGCGGCACCGCGCTCGTCGTCTCCCACCAGCTGCCGATCTTCATCGCGCGCCGCGCGGTGCAGGGCAAGCCGTTCGTGCACGATCCGCGGAAACGCCAGACCACGCTCTGCTCGGTCACCAGCTTCACCTTCACCGACGGAAAGCCCACGGACGTGGCCTACGAGGAAGTCGTGCGGGACCTGCTGCCGCAGGGCAGCGGGCGGCGGTTCCGGGTGGGCACATGAGGTGGCTCGCGGCAGTCGCAGCGACGATGCTGCTCGCCGCGTGTTCCCCGGCCGGGGACGTCGAGGGCGGTGACGGCACCGTCGGGTTCACCACGGGCGACGGCACGGTCACGATCGTGCCCGAGGCGGAACGCGAACCCGCGCCCGTCCTGGAGGGCCCGTCGATCGACGGCGGCACGCTGTCGACGGCCGACCTCGCGGGCTCACCCATCGTCGTCAACGTGTGGGGCTCCTGGTGTGCCCCCTGCCGTGCGGAGGCGCCCGAGCTCGTGGAGGCCGCCGAACGGCTGGGCGACGTCGAATTCTTGGGCCTGAACACGCGCGACCTCGACGAGGCGCCGGCGCAGGCGTTCGTCCGCGCCTTCGACATCCCGTATCCCAACATCTTCGACCCCGACGGCACGCTCCTGCTCGGCTTCGGGCAGCTGCCGCCCAAGGCGATCCCCAGCACCCTGGTGATCGACGCCGAGGGCCGGGTCGCGGCGCGGGTGATCGGCGAGGTGAACGCGAACACGCTGGTCTCGCTGGTGGGTGACGTCGGATGATCCTCCTGGAAGCCTGGGTCTCGTCGGCGCTGACGTCGTCGATGCTGCTCGCGATCCCCGTGGCGATGCTCGCCGGGCTCGTCAGCTTCGCCTCGCCCTGCGTGCTGCCGCTCCTGCCGGGCTACCTGTCGTACGCCTCCGGGCTGGGTGCGAACCAAATCGCCACAGGCGAGGGCAACCGTCGCGCCCTGCTCTTCGGGACGATCGGATTCGTCCTCGGGTTCTCCATCGTCTTCGTGCTCACGGGCGCGCTCGTCGGGGGCGTCGGGTCCCTGCTGATCACCAGCCAGCGCACGATCACGGTGATCATCGGCATCGTCATCATCGTGCTCGGCGTGATGTTCATGGGCTGGCTGCCCATGCCGAACATGTGGCGGCCCCAGTACACGCCGCGCGTGGGCGTGCTCGCGAGCCCCGTGCTCGGCGTCGTGTTCGGGCTCACCTTCACACCCTGCATCGGGCCCGCGCTCTCGGTGGTGCTGTCGATGGCGTTCAACGAGGGTTCCGTCGCGCGCGGCGGCATCCTCGCATTCGCCTACGCGCTCGGCCTCGGCATCCCGTTCATCATCTTCGCGCTCGCGTTCACCGCGCTGGCGCCGCGCCTGGACTGGCTGA